>CAIKNO010000118.1 GCA_903828805.1 uncultured Sandaracinus sp.
GACACCGCGCCGTGGAACGTGCCCACGTGCGGCCTGCCGAGGTGGTCGGAGAGCGATCGATACCGCGACCGATTCTGGCGCTACTCGTACCCCGGAGGGGATCCCGCCAACCCAGACGCCGGGCGCGGGCAGCACGCCGTGGACTTCGGCCTGTCGAGCGATCCGTCGAACGACTTCGCACCCCCGGTCTACACGATCGACCAGGCCACCACGATGCGCCGGGTCCGTCTCCGCGCGGGCTGGGGTGGCACGAACCTGGCGCCGGATGCGTGGGTGCCGTGGAACCCGGCGTGGCGCGCCATGGGCGGCAGCGATGCGGTGGTGATCCTGCTCGATCCGTCGACGGGTCGCGAGTGGGACTTCTGGGGCGTCGTCCAGTCCGACGCCCTCGGCATCTACAACGACAGCGAGTGCTGGGGCGTGCCGGGCTACGACCGGAGCGTCGATCTCTGCGTCGGCTCGGCGTTCCTCGTCCGGCGGCCGGACGACGGCACGCCCGCCGACCACCGCACCTACACCGGCAACTTCCCGTCGCGCGGCGTCCAGATCCAGTTCTACTCGATGGTCGTGACGCCGGAGGAGGTCGAGGCCGGGGAGATACGCCATGCGCTCATGATGGGCGTGGCCAACACGATGGCCGGGCCCTCGTGCCGGCCCGACGAGGAGGGCACCGCGAGCGCCGGCGAGACCTGCGGGTTCGCGCTCGCACCCGCGGGCGGTCTCGAGTGGGAAGGTCGGTGTCGGTCGTGCCCGAGCTCCCCCCTGTCGGACCTCGAGCTGCGGCGACGCGCCGTGCCCGAAGGCATGCGCCTCGCGCTCGACGTCGACGACGCGCAGATCGAAGCGTGGCTCGACCTCCGCGGATACGCAGGGGTCACCCGTCGCACCGCGCGCATCTTCGCGGTGGCCCTTCGAGACTACGGCTGGTTCATCACCGACACCGCGGGCTCCGCCACGTTCGCGGTGTCCGGTGCGGCCAACCCGACCACGCGCGACGCATGGCGGGCGCTCGGCATCGAGGGTGATGGTCACGACCTGCTCTTCGGCCTGCTGACGCGGGAACGCCTCTGGGTGGCCGAGCCCGCGACGAACGAATGCGCGGGCGGCCCGAGCCATCTCGCATGCCCGGCGGCCGTGACCCACTACTGAGGCACGGGCACCGCACCCCGGTCGGCGACACGAACGATGCACCGCGCCGCCGAGTTGGTATAACGTTCGGCCCCGTGCGTGGTCGCGGCGTCCGTCGTTTGGTGCGCATCGAGAACCCCACATGAGCGACATGGTCCATCGCGCAGCGCACGGCGAGGTTCTCGAGCGGTTCGAGGACGCGGGCCGACACAGGGCCCTCAGCCTGCCTGCCCTCCGTGCCCGCGTCGCGGGAGAGCCGCCCCTTCGAAGCGCTGCGATGCCCCGCCATGGCTGAGTCGTACGACCACCTCCGGGGCCTGCTCGACCAGGTGTTCCCGTTCCACTTCGCCGTCGGTCGCGACCTCGACTTCGTCGCCGTCGGGCCCCGCCTGGCGGCGCTGGTGCCGGCCGCGGCCCTCGGAGAGCCGCTCGCGGCCGCCTTCGAACCGTTCCGCCCCAGCGAGAAGCCCACGTGGGAGTCCCTCACCCGGACCAGCCGCGCGGCCTGCCAGCTCCGGCATCCGCGGACCGGCCTGACACTCCGCGGCCAGTTCTTGCCTCTCGCGGGCACCCTCCTCTTCGTCGGCGTCCCCGAGATCGAGGCCCTCGACGAACTTCCGGGCGTCGGGCTCTCGCTGGCAGATTTTCCGGCTCACGACGGCCGCATGGAGCTGCTCGAGGCGGTCGCCCGACAGACGACGGCGCGGCAGGAGGCCGAGCAACGCGCGGCCGAGGCCGAGGAGGCCGCACACCGGGAGAGAGCCCGCGCCGACGCGCTCGAACAGGCGCTCCAGGAGATCCAGGACACGGAGGTCAGCCTCCGGCGCATCCAGTCCGAGACCCTCGCCGCGCGCCGCGCCGCCGAGCTCAAGGACCAGTTCATCGCGACGATGAGCCACGAGCTGCGCACCCCTCTCAACGCGGTGCTCGGCTTCAGCCGGCTCGCGCTCGAGACCCCGCTCGACCTGCGCCAGCGCGGCTACCTCGAGAAGGTCGTCGGCGCCGGACGCACCCTTCTGACGCTCGTCAACGACGTGCTCGATTTCTCCAAGATCGAGGCGGGCAGCCTGACGCTCGAGGAGCACGACTTCGTCGTCGAAGAGGTCGTGCGCGCGGTGTGCGAGAGCTTCGTCGCGCGCGCCGAGGCCCGCGGCGTCGCGGTCGTGATCGACTGGCCTGCCGATCTGCCGCGCAGCGCGCGTGGGGATTCGCTCCGGCTCGGACAGATCCTGACGCACCTCGTCTCGAACGCGGTGAAGTTCACCTCCGAGGGAGAGGTCCGGATCGGGCTGCAGGCCGCACCGTCCGCGGCCGGGCGGGGGCACGAGTGGACGTTCTCCGTCCGGGACACGGGCATCGGCATGGAAGGCACGGCGCGCAAGCTGCTGTTCGCCCCGTTCTCCCAGGCCGACCAGTCGACGACCCGGAAGTTCGGCGGCGCCGGGCTCGGGCTGAGCCTCGCGCATCGCCTCGTGCTGCTGATGGGCGGCAGCATCGACGTCGAGAGCCAGCCGGGCCTGGGCTCGCGGTTCAGCTTTCACGTGCCGCTTCAGGTGACGAGCGTGTCCATGATGCCCGAGCCCGTGCTGCCCGCGTCGATCGCCGGGATGCGCGCGCTGGTGTCGACCCGTCATCCGGGCGAGCAGGCGCTGATCTGCCGCACCCTCGAGGGCTGGTCGATCGAGGCCGAAGCGGCCACCTCCGCCGACGACCTCGTGTCGGCCGCCCTGCAGGCCGAGTTGAGCGGCCGACCGTTCGGGCTGGTGTTCCTCGAGACGGGAGACCCGGCGGGCGAAGGGCTGACGCGCCTGCGCACCCTCGGTGCACCCGGCGCGCTGCGCGTGCCGCCGATGGTGCTCGCGGTGGTCGGTCACGGTGAGACCGACAAGGGGCACGCCGAGGCGCGCGCCGCGGGCGCGCACGGGACCCTCCACCGCCCGATCATGCCCTCGCCGCTGCGCCGGACCCTCGCACAGCACGCCGCCACCGCGACGATGCCGGAGCAGGCCGCGACGCGGCCCTCGCTCGAGGGGATGCGGGTCCTGCTCGTGGAGGACAACGAGATCAACCAGCTCCTGATGTGCGAACTGCTCGAGGACGCAGGGGTGGACGTGGGGGTCGCGGGGCACGGAGAAGAGGCCCTGTCGCTGCTCGCGGCGGCGCCGCCCGGTCAGCGCTTCGACCTGGTGCTGATGGACATCGAGATGCCCGTGATGGATGGCCTGACGGCCACCCGCGAGATCCGATCGAGACCCGAGTTCGCCCACCTTCCGGTGGTGGCGCTGACGGCCCACGCCATCGATTCCCACCGACGGGCGAGCGGCGACGCCGGGATGAGCGGCTACCTCACGAAGCCCGTCGAGCCCTCCCTGCTCTGGCCGGTCCTCGAGAAATACCACCCGTCCCACCGCCCGCCCTCGGCGATGCCGAGCCTGATGCCGCCCGCGACCTCGAGCGACGAGCGGATGGAGACCCTCCGGACGGGCGCCGATCGGACGTCCGGGGACCCGGGAACGACGGGCCTGCCCCAGGCCCCTGAGGGCGTCGACCTCGCCGACCTCCTCGGGCGCCTCGGCGGCGACCTCGACATGGCGCGACACATGCTGCGCCTGTTCACCTCGAGGCGGGCCTCGCAGATGCAGCTCCTCGAGGCCGCCGCGCTCGCCCGCGATCCCGGACAGATCCGCGCCCAGGCCCATGCGCTCCGCGGAACCGCCGCGAACCTCGGCCTGCGCGCGCTCGCGGAGGATGCGAAGACCCTCGAGCTCGCCGCGTCCGCGGACACCGACCCGCGGGTCCTCGCGCTGTCCGCACAATCGCTCGCCGAGGCCCTCGGGACCCTCGGCAATGCCATCCTGGACTGGCTCCAGCCGCCCGCGCCCGAGCCTGCCTCGGAGGCCGGAGACGCGACGGCCCGGGAGCGAGAGACCCGGCCCCCGCCCCCGCCCTCCAAGGAGTCGACGCGCCGCCGCGTCGTCGATCTGAGGGCTCGGCTCCGACGCGCCGACTTCGAGTCGTTCGACCTCGTCCGACAGCGCCGCGGTGAGCTGGAGACGGCGCTCGGACGCGAGGGGATCGAAGCGCTCGACCGCGCCCTCGAGTCGTTCGATTACGAGCAGGCGCTCGCGGTGCTCGACCGCATCCCAACGGAGGACTAGCGCGCCCCTCGCGGGGCGGTCCCGAAGCGTCCGACGCTCCCCCGTCGCGCCTCAGACCTCGTGCGGGCGGCGCTTGGTCGAGATGACCGTCCCGTCGTCGATCCGCGTCAGCCCGACCAGATCGCTCTCGATCACGTCGGGGCCGAGCTCCGCGCCGGCGGCGACGACGAAGCCCTCGGGCACCGTGGCGTGCTTGCCGACGACGGCGAACCTCCGCTGACCCTCCACGTCCGGCCCGGCCGGCATCCCGCCCACGCGCGCGCCCTTCCCGACCCGTGATCGCTTGTCGAGGATCGCCCGCTCGATGATGGCCCCCTCCTCGACGACGCAGTCCGTCAACAGCACGGACTCGCGCACGATGGCCCCCGGCCCCACGCGCACCCCCGCCGACAGGATGCTGCGCTCGACGACCGCCCCGGTGCCGATCGTGCTCCCGTGCGTGATCAGTGACTCGCCGACCAGCGCACCGTTCGCGAGCCGCGCGGGCGGCCGGTTCTCCGAGCGCGTGTGGATCAGCCACCCGAGGTCGTTGAGATCGTAGTTCGGCGGGTCGCCGAGCAGGTCCATGTGGGCCTCCCAGTAACTCTCCACCGTGCCGACGTCGCGCCAGTAGCCCTTGTACGGCCACGAGAACACGCGCTCGCCGCGCTCGATCATGCGGGGCAGGATGTCCTTGCCGAAGTCGTGACTCGAGCCCGGCAGGTCCTTGTCCTCGAGGAGGACGCGGTCGAGCACGGCGTAATCGAACACGTAGATGCCCATGCTGCCGACGCCGGGGATCGGCGTCTTGGGCTTCTCGACGAACGAGGTGACGCGGTGCTCGTCGCCGATGGTCACGATCCCGAAGCGGGACTTGTCGTGGTCCGGCACCTCCATCGTGGCCAGCGTCACGGCGGCCTTGCTCGCCACGTGCTGCTCGATGAGGTCGTTGTAGTTCATCCGGTAGATGTGGTCGCCGCTCAGGATCACGACGAGCTCGGGGCGCCTGTCCTTGAGGAACAGGAAGTTCTGCTGCACCGCGTCGGCGGTGCCTGCGAACCAGGTTCCGTGCTCGCGCGAGCGGTACGGCGTGTACACGCGAACCCCGCCGGTCCGCTCCCGGTTCAGCTCCCACGGCCCGCCCGCCCCGATGTGCTCGATGAGCGAGTGAGGGCGGTACTGCGCGACGATCATCACGTCGAAGAGGCCGCTGTTGACGCAGTTCGACAGCGCGAAGTCGATGATCCTGAACTTCCCTCCGAACGGGACGGCCGGCTTCGTGCGCTTCGCCGTCAGGGTCCCGAGTCGGTTGCCTTCGCCGCCGGCGAGGATGACTGCCACCGTCTTCATGTCGAACGCGCTCCGTGCACGGGTTCCACGACCCCTCGTGAATACGCCATCCTCGACCTCGACCACGAAAAATCGTCGCGGATCGGGACCGACCCACCGCCCGGGGCAGGCGCCCGAGGGCCCGCGCGGGCGGACTCAGATGGACCCCGTCCGGGCGTCCGCAAGGGGCGCTCTCGGATCGGAGAAGGGGTCAGCCCCCCGAGAACGCCACGGCAGGACGCGGGTCGACGAAGGGCGGCTGGAGCAGCCAGCCCTCCGGGTCGCGGAGCGCCCGCGCGCGCAAGCACGCGACCTCGCGATCGAGGACGAGCCGGAGGTGCGTGGCGTCGTCGAGCATCGGGAGATCGCCCTCCGAGTCGCCGGCCCCGAAGACCGGTCGCCCCACGACACCGAGCGACACCGCGTCGCCGGACGACACCGCGTCGCCGGCCATGCCGAAGATCTCGCGGCGGATCCAGCGCCGCTTGCCCTCCTTCCAGCTCATGACGGGCGCGTCGGACGCCTCGTCCCCGCACCGCGCGAAGCGTCCGGTCATGCGACCCTCCGCGTCGCGCTCGAAACGCACCCCGAGGACCCGCGCCGCGGGAATCCGCGCCTCGGCCGCGACGGCCTCGACCAGCGCCTGGGGCGACGCGCTGACCACGAAGCACTCCACCGAGACCGCCTCGAGGGCCGCGACGAGCTCCACCATCGGCACGTAGAGCCGAGCGAATCCTTCGATCTCGATGCCGTGGACCCGCATCCTCTCGCCGACGGCCGCGCGGAGCCCACGGGCGAGCGCCTCTCGCCCGAGCGCCCTCACGTCGTCGTCGGTGCGTCCCGAGCAGAGCATCTGCGCCATGAACCCGTAGGTGCCGCGGTACGCGGGCGTCTGCTCCGGCGCGAACGCGGGCCGCCCATCCGGCAGCGTGCCGCGGTACGCGACGTGCGCGACCACGGACGCGCGCGCGGCCACGGGCGCCGACGCGAGGTGCGCCCGGGCCTCGTCGCTGAGCCACGGCGAGTCCGCGGGGAGCGCTCGCTCCGGCTCCTGCGCGAGCGCGACGGCGAGGGCGAGGTCCCCGATGTCGCCGCGCATCATGGTGTTGTCCCAGTCGAAGACCGCGACCTTGCGGCCCGGGGCGGTCGCGAGCCCCTCGAGCATCGATTCCAGCCGATGGCGGTGGGAGGGCAGCCAGCCCTCGGCCGACAAGCGCGGCCTCATCGCGCCCGCCCGGCGTCGAGAGGTCCGTCGAGACCACGCGGCAGACCGAGGCGCGGGGTCCGGTGACGATGCTCGGGGCAGGACGGGCAGCTCGGCATGCGGCGCAGACCTCTCGGCGTCATCCTACGTCCGAAAGGCGTCGCGGACTTTCGAAGAATCCCACGCGGCTCCAGATCGTGCGGGAACCTTTTCGCCCCGACGGGCGTCCCATCCCACGAGTCCATGCGTACACCGAGACACGGCCGCGACCCGGATTCCATCCGCCCTTCCCTCTGGATGGCGAGCCTCGGATGCGTCTTGGCGGCCCTGTGGGCCGTGACGTGGACGGTGGAGCAGGCCGGCTCCGCGGAGGCGAACGCGGACGAGTCGACCGCCACCGCCGCCGCAGGGCCACGGCGTCTGTCGCTCACGCCCGTGCCCGAGGAGGACGGGCTCGTCCGGTCCACGCGGGACCCGGGGGGCCGGGGCTCGGTGCGTGAGGCGTGGGCGGAGTCGGCCCGGCAGGGCGGCGCCGACACGGACGTGTCGGCATCGCCCGAAGGGTCCCGCGATCCTCAAGCGTCGCGCGCACGGCTCTCGTTCCGGGGCGAGGGCGTGATCGCCCCCTTCGAGCGGACCGCGCAGCGAGGCCGATTGAGCGAAGTCCGCGGGCTCGCCTTGCCTCCCGGCGCCCCGTGCGACGTGCGGGTGCTGCCGGTCGAGTCCGGCCCCTACAACTGCCTCGTGCGGGTCATGTGCGGCGAGGTCGTGGTGTACCCCGACGACGCCCAGGAAGCGGGGTACATGACGTGCGAGCTCGAGGGCGGGCGCCCGGTGCGGGGCCGCGACCTCGGGATGTCGGGGGGCGATGGCGACCCGGCCCTCTCGTTCGACCTCGCCACCGGCAGGGTCGCCGTGCAGGACGACCGGCCCGATCGCAGCGTCACGCTCCAGCTCGACCCCGGTCTCGGCGGTGCAGGCTGAGCGCGGCACGGCCGCGGTGCGGGCTGAGCACGGCCGCGGTGCGGGCTGAGCGCGGCCGCGGTGCGGGCTGAGCGCGGCCGCGGTGCGGGCTGAGCGCGGCGCGGTCGCGCTGCAAGCGGAGCGCGCGCCTCAGGGCTGGGTCGGCGCGGAGCCGGCCGCGGGGAGCGCGGCGATCGCCGCGAGCACTTCGTCGGCGTGCACCGCGGGGTCGACGTTCTCGAAGACCCGTCGGACCGTGCCTTCGCCATCGATCAGGAACGTGATGCGGCCCGTCATGCCCATGCGCATCGGGACGCCGAGCTGCTGCGCGACGCGGCCGTCGAGGTCCGCCAGGAGCGGGAAGGGCAGCTGCTGGTCGGTCGCGAAGCGCTGGTGCGACACGACGTCATCCGTCGAGGCGCCGAGCACCACCGCGCCCGCGGCTTGCAGCCGATCCCAAGCATCGCGGAAGCCGCACGCCTCGCGCGTGCAGCCCGGCGTGGCATCCCGGGGGTAGTAGTAGAGCACGACCGGATGCCCGCGGAACTCGGCGAGCGTGCGCACGCGACCGGACTGGTCCTGGAGCATGAACGCCGGGGCCTGGGCGCCGACCGCGATCGGTGCATCGAGCACGGGCGCCGCGGCCTGGGCCGCCGAGGGCGTCCCCGTCCCTTCGCTCCCCGGGCCGGAGGCGGACTGGGCCGTCGTCCCCGCACCGCAGCCCACGAGCCACCCGCCGAGCGCCACCGCGATCATCTTCTGGCCGTTCA
>CAIKNO010000119.1 GCA_903828805.1 uncultured Sandaracinus sp.
CGAGCGCACGCCACTGTCCGCTGCCGATGCTGCCTGCCGACGACACCGCACCGCCGCCGCCGCCGCCGTCGCTGCCCGACGCGCCGGTGGAGCCGACCCCGCCCTCGAGGGGGTTTCCGTACACCGTGCACGTGTAGCCGCCGCCCGGCGTGGCGTAGCCGTTGACGTGGTATCCGCCGACCCCGCCGGTCCCGCCGCCGATGCCGAGGCCCACCGTACCGAACCCCGACCGGGCGAGGATCGCCGGCTGGGTGGACGCACCGCCGGTGCCGCCGTTGGTGGCGAGCACGCCACAGGTCCGCGTGGCCCCGGCCGCGCCGGCGATCGTCCCGGCCGCGCATGCACGCCGGGCGGGGCCGATGCCGACCGTGCCGAGCGAGCCCGCCGAACCCGCGCTCCCGGCGATCCCGGTGGCGCCGTTGCCGCCGGCGCCGGCGGCGATGTCGTTCTGCTGGATGAGCAGGTGGTTGTCGGAATCGCGGACGTACACGCCGACGGAGTTGCCGCCGGGGCCGGCGTTGACGCCGACGATGGTGAAGCCGCTGAGCTCGGTCGAGAGCGTGATGCCCACGGCGCTGACCACGATGCGGTCGTTCGCGCCGCCCGCGGCGACGGCCGCATCCACGCCGCGGATCGTGCTCGCGAACACCGCAGGGTTCCGGACCCAGTTCACGTGGGAGTGCCCGCCGAGCACGGAGATCCCGCTGACGAGCGTGACGTTCTCGCGGTAGAGGCCCGTCGAGACCCGCACCCGCGCGCGCGCGGTGGTCTGCGCCCGGAGGATGCCGCCGCCGACGGTGGCGCACGGCGCGTCCCACGCGCCGCACGTCGCGACGTCCGCACCCCCGTTGGCGGGGGTCGACACGTAGACGGTGTCGGCCTCGGGGCTCAGCTCGCAGCCGTTGTCTGCGATGCCGTCCGCGTTGAACCAGCCGGCCTCGCAGGTGAAGCCGCACGAGGCGTAGCCGGCGCCCGGGATGCAACGCGTGACGACGTGGTACGTCGCGGGGCCGCCCGGCCAGCGGAGCGCGCAGTCGGCGCCGCACGCGCCGCAGTGCGCGACGGTGTCGTAGATGCCGGCGGCGTTGCGGAAGCCGTCGTCCACGGTGCCGTCGCAGTCGTCGTCGACGTAGTCGCACGCCTCGGCGGCGCTCGGGGTTCCGGGCACGGCGTCGCAGATCGGGGCGGCCGCCGGGTCGGCCGGATCGCAGAGTGTGATCCCGACGCGGCGACAGAGGCCGAGACCCGACACGCAGGTCGTTCCGAGTCCGGGAAAGCCGTCGTCCGCCACTCCGTCGCAGTCGTCGTCGACCGCGTTGCACAACTCCGTGCGCGCACCGGGGGCGATGGCCCCGACGCACTGCACGCTGCCGTCGACGCAGGTCGCGGTGCCGGGCGCACACACCCCGGGGGAAGCGGTCGTGCATGCGTAGCCGCCGCCGGGGTTCCCGTCGTCCACGCTCCCATCGCAGTCGTTGTCGAGGCCGTCGCAGACCTCGGTGCCGGGCAGGACCTGGTCGATGCAGCCGCGGTATTCGCCGCCCGCGCAGGTCTGCACGCCGCTCGCGCAGCGGCCGACCCCGTCGGTGCCGGCGGGGCCGTCGTAGCAGGGGCGCGTCAGCGCGCGGCCCTCGTCGTCCTCGTCGGCCGAGCCGTCGCAGTCGTTGTCGAAGCCGTCGCACGTCTCGGCCGCGATCGCGGCGTTGGGGCGGCACAGGATGCTTCCGGACTCGCAGACCGTGACGCCGGGCGCGCAGGCCCCGGAGAGGCCGGTCGAGCACACCATGCCCGCGCCCGGGTCGCCCTCGTCGATGGAGCCGTCGCAGTCCTCGTCGACTCCGTCGCACGTCTCCCGGGCGCCCTCGTAGACGCCGGCGCGCGACTCGTCGCAGTCGAGGCCGTTGCACCCGACGCCGATGCCGTGCTCGTCGCCGTCCTCGTCGACGCAGCAGCGCTCGCCGACGGGGGTGCACACGGGCTGGGGCAACGCGCGGATCAGGCTGTTGATGCAGTCGAATCGGTCCGGACAGTCGGGCAGATCGGGCTCACAGACGCGCAGACAGACCTGGCCGCCCGAGGGCAGCTCGACGCAGTACGAGCCGAACGCGCACTCGTCGTCCGACGCACACGACTGACACTGCAGCCCGAAGTCCGGACCGCCGTCGAAATCGCCCGCGTCGGGCCGCGGCGGAGGGCCAGCGTCCGTGCGCTCACCGGCATCGGTCGACCCGGCGTCCTGCAGCGCGGCGTCCACGGGGGGCCCGCCGTCTCGTCGAGGCGCGCTCTCGTCGGTGCAGCCTGGGAGGCCGCAAGCCAGGGCGGCGATCACGGCGGCGTAGAGGAACCCGAACCGGCGGACCGCGCGCAGAGGAGTCATCCGGTCAAGCTACCACGGCTTGGCCCCGCGTTTCCAAGGACGGGCGCCATCCTACGGGAGACGCCGCGAGGGTCGCCGACCGTGGCGCCCGGGCGCGTCCGCGGGCTCGGACCCTCAGGCCACGACCGAGAGAGAGCGCTTCGTCCGCATGGCGGGGAGCGCCTCGAAGGCGCGCTTCCAGTCGGCGAAGCGCCCGCCCGCGTGCACCGCGTCGAGGACGGCCCGGCCCTCGGGCCGGCCGCCCTGGGCAAGCACCCACTCGATCCACGCCCAGCGCGCGCTCGTGGCGCGGATGTCGACGCGCCCCTTCACTCCGCGCCTCAGGCGGTCCATGCGCTGCTCGACGAGCTTGATCCCGGCGAAGGGCATGCCATCGAGCGGCGTGTTTCGCTTGCTCACGAACGGGGCGATCCCGAGCGAGATGGGGGCGATCTTCGACAGGCCGATGCCGAACTGCACCAGCTCGTCGATGTCCTCGTCCACCTCGTCGGGCAGCCCGACCATCATGTAGAGCTTCATGCGCTCGAGGCCGTGCGCGCGGGTGAGCTCCGCGGCGCGGACGAGGTGGCGTTCTTGGGCCTTGCGCTGCATCTGGTCGCGGAGCCGCTGGGACGCCCCGTCGCTCGCGGTGGTGAGCGTCCGGTAGCCGCCCTTCTTGAGGGCGGCGACGAACCGGTCGTTGAGCCGATCCGGCCGCAGCGAGCTGAGCCCGACGCCGCGACCTTGATCGGCGAGGGTCTCGACGATGTCCGCGATCTTGGGGTGGTCGCTGACCGCGGCGCCGACCAGCCCCACGCGCTTCGCGTCGTCGGGGATCAGGCCGAGGATCGTCTCCATCGGCACGATGCGCATGCCGCCGTTGGTGCTCCGGCGCATGACGCAGTACTTGCAGCCACGCGAGCAGCCTCGCTCGGCCTCGATGAGGAACATGTCCCGCAGCTCGGTGTGCGGCGTCCGGATGGGCCCCCACGCCGGCAGCTTGCAGAGGTCGGCCTTCTCGACCTCCGGCATCTCGTCGCCGTGGATCGAGGGCACGAACGCCGAGGGCAGCGCGCGCGCGAGGGCCTCGAGCACGGTGCGCCGGGAGCCGCCCTCGAGGGCGACGTCGAGCGCGATGTGGATGCTCTCGTCGCACTCGCCCATCAGCACGGCGTCCGCGTAGGGCGCGAGGGGCAGCGGGTTCGAGAAGGTCAGCGGCCCGCCACAGAGCACGAGCGGGTGGCGTTCGTTCCGGTCCTCGGCGAGCGGCGGGATGCCCGAAAGCTCGAGGCACTGGATGAGTCCGGCGATCTCGATCTCGTACGCCACGGACAGCGCGACGACCGGGAAATCGGACACGGGGCGCTGCGATTCGTACGTGAGCAGCGGCAGGCGGGACCGCTTCCACGCCTCGACGTCGTCGGGCAGGAACGCCCTCTCCGCGTTGCGGCCGCGCTCGTGGATGACCCGGTAGATGGTCTGGAACCCCAGCGAGCTCATGCCCGTCCGGTACGGACTCGGGTACACGAGCGCGATCCGCTCCGGGCTGTCGCTGAACAGCGTGCCCGTCTCGTCGCCGAGGCGTGCCCGCATCTCCTCCCTCAACTGGCCCGAACTTCCCACGTGCCGCGACTATGGGAGCAAACCCGCGGCGCCGGTAGCGGTCATTGTCGGTCCACGCGGTCGGGCCCGCCGCGGCGTCGCCCGGCGCGCGGTCCGGGCGGCGTCAGTGGATCGCGCTGAATGCGCGGTCCCAGCGGATCCACTCGTCGTTCGACCAGTAGATCGCCAGCGCGCGGCCCTTCACGCGCGTGACCGGGATCATGCCGACGCGCGGATTGCGCGAGTCGTTGCTGCGGTCGCGGTGGTCGCCGAGCACGAAGATGTGCCCCGGGGGGACGACCATCGGGCCCATGTCCTCGTGCGGGCTGTAGTACGAGTGGCTGGTGCGCCAGCGCAGCGCGTCGACGCCCTCCTCGACCCACTCGCAGTCGGTCGGGTTCTCGCTCGACTCGGTCTCCCGGCACGGGCCCAGGACCCGGCGGTGGATGGGCTCGCCGTTTCGCCAGACCGCATCGTCGTGCATCTCGATGGTGTCGCCGGGCACGCCGATGACCCGCTTGACGATGTCGATGTCGTCGAGGGGACTCTTGATGATCACCACGTCGCCGACGGACGGGGTGCCCCAGTTCGCGACCGCCTCGCTCGTGCCGGGCAGGAAGAGTCCGAACGGAAACTTCGCGACGACGACCCGATCTCCGTTCAGGAGGGTGGGCTCCATCGAGGGGCCGTCGATCTCGAAGGCCTCGAAGATGACGACCCGGATGACGATCGCGAGCGCGATGGCGCCGAGGATCGTCTTGGCGTTCGACCAGACCCACCCCCAGTCGCGCTCGGGCTCACGAGGCGCCTCGGGCGCCTCGGTCGGGGGCGTGTCGGTCTCGTTCTGGTCCGTCATCCGTGCACCGTGGGTCCGAGCGGGAGGGAACTGGCGAGCGCGGCCTCGCGGTGGGCGATCGTCTGGAGCCGGGCCCGCGTCGCCTCGACCCCGAACCGCCCTTCGGCGAGGCGCGAGAAGAGCCGGTAGTGCGTCGCCTCGGACGCCATCAACTCTTTGTAGAATTCGCGGAGCGTCCCGTCGGAGAGGCCCTCCGAGAGCACCTTGAACCGCTCGCACGAGCGCGCCTCGATCATCGCGGCGACCACCAGCCGATCGAGGAGCGTCGGGACGTCCTGGTCGTCCTTGGTGGCCGCGCGCAGGGCGACGACGTAGCGGTCCGACGCGGGCAGGCCGAGCGTCTTGCCACGGCCGCGGAGCCGCTGCTCCACGCCTTGGAAGTGCTCCGTCTCCTCGAGGGCGAGGGCGACGAGCGGCGCGACGAGCTCGGGCGCTTCGCCGCCGAAGCGACCCGCGAGGCTGAGCGCGTTGTGGGCCGCCTTCAGCTCGCAGTGGGCGTGGTCCGACAGCAGCCGGTCGAGGTCGTGCTCCACCGCCAGGACCCAGTCCGGATCGGTCGGTGCGAGGAGGCCGAGCATCAGGGGGCGGAACGCTAGTGGGGCGAGCCAGTCGGGTCAAGGAACGCGGAAGGGCGGGGCGAGCGCGTCAGAGCAGCGCCAGGAACGACGCGATGATCGAGAACGCGAAGCACGAGAGTGCCAGCGCGAGGAACAGACCGACCGCCTCGACGACGAAGACGACGCGGAGCGCCCGGAACGCCGACACGAAGCTGGGCGCGGCGTCGTCCGCGTACGCACCGCGCCGCGTGCGCCAGGCCGCGTAGGTGGTCCACCCGCCGAGCGCGGCGACCGTGCCCCCGACCACGAGGGCGGCCCCGTGCAGGTGCCCACCGATGCCCAGCAGGAGCGCGGGGCCGGCGAGCGTCGCGAGGCCGGTCGCGGCCATCGTGCGGGCGAGCGAGCGGCCCAGGGAACGCCCTCGATCCGAGAGCGCGATGCGGTGGGTCGGGCCGGGGGGTGGGACGGACGGCGAGGGGTCGGTCACCAGCTCGAGCACGCGCCGGGCCGTGGGACCCTCCCGCGTCGCCGCTGCGGCGGGCCGCGGGCCGCCCGGACCCGCCATTGGGGCGTCGTCGGAGGCGTGGTCGGGCCCGTCGGTCGCGCTCATCGGAGCCACCCCGCGCGAAGCGTCAGCGCGGCCCCCAGCGCGAGTGCGACCAGCCACAGCTCGAGCCGGAAGAAGGCGCGGAGCCGGCGAAGGGCGGACTCCAGGTGCCGCTCGGCGGGACCGCTCCCGTGCACGATCCGCTCGAAGTCCTCGGCGGCGTCGTCGAGCAGCACGCCGCCGCGCAGGACCAGCCCGCCGAGGAGCATGAGCGCCGTTCCGAGCAGGGCGAGCGCGCGGGTCGAGAGCGCGCCGAGGCGGACGAGGGGAGGGGTCGTGTCGGAGGGGCCCGCGGGGCCCTCGAGCGCCTCGGTGGTCGCGTAGGCCAGCGCCACGCCGAGGACCGCGAGCATCAGCAGTCCGCCCGCGAGCACGCGGAAGCGTCCGAGCAGGCCCATCCACCGCGCCATGCTGTCGATCGACCGCTCGTCCCGGGGGGTGAGCGCGACACGCGTGGGCGCGAAGGTGCGGAGTTCGTTCACCGGGCGCCATCGTAGAGCACCGCTCCCTGGGCCTCCCACAAAAACCGTCGGCGTTCGACGGGCGCCTGGCGCGCGCCCTCGGGCCTCGCGGTCGCGCGCCTCACGCGGGCAGCCGGTCGAGCCAGGGCTCGACCACCCCGAGGAACCATCCGGGGGATTCGAGCTGGGGCACGTGACCGAGGTCCGCGTGCTCCTCGTATTGCCAATCGGGGCGACGCGCGGCGAGGTGGCGCGCGGCTTGGACCGGCACGAGCCGATCGCGCGCGCCGTGCACCAGCAAGGTCGGTGCGCGGACGGTGTCGACCAGCGCGTGGTAGGTCGGCCGTCGCGCGAGGGCCACCAGGAGCGATCGCGCGGCCTCGAGGAACGCGTCGGCGACCCACGGCATCGCCACGCGCGCGCGGGCCAGCTCGACGTGCGCGTCGAGGACCTCCGGGTCCACCCGCGCGAGATCGACGGTGCACAACCGAAGCATGTCCCGCACCGCGGCCTCGGGGTCCGACGCGGCGGCGCGCCTCCGCATCAGCCACGTCGCGAGTCCGGGCACCGCGAACCCCGCGAACATCGCGACCACCTTCGGGTCGAGGCCCGCGCCGAGGGCCATCGGCGCGGCGGGATCGACCAGCACCAGCCCGCGGA
>CAIKNO010000120.1 GCA_903828805.1 uncultured Sandaracinus sp.
AGCCGGGGCACCTACGGGAGCCCGCGGATGACGGCGGCCCTCCGCAAGCAGGGCGTTGTGGTCAACCACAAGCGGGTCGCCCGCATCATGCGCGAGGAAGGCCTCCAGGGCGCTCCCCGTCGGCGTTTCCGTGGGTCGACGACGGACTCGGCGCACGCCCGTCCCGTGGCCCCCAACGTGCTGGCACGGGACTTCACCGTGACGGCGCCGAACGTGGCGTGGGTCGGTGACATCACCTACCTGCCCGTGGGCGGCGGCTGGGCCTACCTCGCCGTCCTCATCGACCTCTACAGCCGCAAGGTCGTGGGGTGGGCGCTGGACGAGCACATGCGCACGGAGTTGTGCCTCGCGGCGCTCGACCGTGCCGTGGCCGTGCGCCGGCCTCCCGTGGGGCTCGTCCACCACTCGGACCGCGGTTCCCAGTACGCGAGCACCGAGTACGTCGAGGCCCTGCAACGCGCTGGCATCGTCCAGAGCATGAGCCGCAAGGGCAACTGCTGGGACAACGCGGTGGCGGAGTCCTTCTTCGGCACCCTCGAGCAGGAGCTCGGCGGCCGAGCCCGATGGACGAGCGTCAGCCAAGCCCGCGATGAGGTGGGTCGCTGGATCCACGACTTCTACAACGACACGCGCCTGCACTCGACGATCGGCTTCCACAGCCCCGTCGAGTACGAGTCGCTTCACCGGGCTTCGATCACCGAAGCCGCTTAGCCCCAGCTGGTCTGTCACGAAGGGTCAAGGTCACTCCCGATGCTCTTCAGCCCGCTCCTCACGATCCTCGCCTGCGGCGATTTCGTAGAAACCCCCATGCTCTCCGCGGAGCTCTCGAACCGTGATCTGCAGATCACCGACCTCGGTGACCGCCTGAGCACGCTCGAAGGCACCGTGACCGCGCAGGCGGCTACGATCGCGCAGCAGGCCGCGGTCATCGACGCGCAGCAGTCGACCATGGACGCGCAGGCGCAGGCCATCACCACCCTCGAGGCGACGGTGAACGACGCCGCGAGCGGGGTCGGCGCGCGGGTGGGGGTGTTGGAGACGAGCGTGGGAGAACTCACCACCGCGGTCACCGACCTCGACACAGCGTTCGCCGATCACGAGACCGCCATCGATGAACTCTACGACGGGCTGGCCGGGGTGGGTGCGCGCGTCGGGGTGCTGGAGACGACGGACTCGGCGACCGCGACTTCGCTCGCCGGCCTCACCACGAGTGCGGCATCTGTGGCGACCGCGATAACGACGCTTCAGGCTGACGTGGCCGACCTCCAGGCCAGTTCCGGCTCGGGCGGGGGAGGCGTCTGGTCGGACGAGGGCTCGGGTTCGGGCAACTGCGCGCGGGCGAACGTGACGACGACGTCCGCGGGGCCGTTGTACGTGTTCGCGACGGTGGAGGCGAGCATGTCAGGGGGAGGGGGGTGTAGCGGGCCTACCGGATGCGCACTTGGAAGCAGTTACACATTCAGCGGATCAACCACGGCCATCGTGACGATCAATGCCGAGAATGCCGCCGGCACCTGGACCGACATGGACACGACGACGTCCGCGATGGCGATCTCATACATGCCCTACTTGGTCGGGTCTTTCGGTGCACCCCCATATACCGGCTATGGAAATGCCTACATCTCGCACAACTGGACCGTCCCCCTCCAAACCGTTCTCAACATCCCCGCCGCGGGCTCCTACATCGTCGACCTTGACGTGACCGGCATCTCCGGCGCGTGCACCCTCGTCGTCCTCCAGCCCTGAAGCGTTACACACGCGCGCTCGCGCGAAGGAGACATCATGCTCGCTACCTCGCTCCTCACCCTGCTGGCCTGCGGCGACTTCGTGGAGCAGCCGCTCTTCGATGCCGAACTCACCAATCGTGACCAGTCCCTCGCGGGGGTCGACGCCCGCGTCACCGACCTCGAGACCACGGTGACCGCGCAGGCCGCTACGATCGCGCAGCAGGCAGCGCTGCTCGAGGCGCAGCAGGATGCGTTGGAGGCCCTTTCGGCGAATGACCTCTCGACGCGGGTCACCGCACTTGAGGGC
>CAIKNO010000121.1 GCA_903828805.1 uncultured Sandaracinus sp.
CGCCGTGCGCGCGGAACAGGGCGCTGGCCGCCCGCGCATCTCCGGCCGCGGCGTGACGGAGCCACTGCGCATCCTCGGACGAGAACACGTCGGGCGCGGGCACCGCCGAGATCGCATGCATCGGCCTGTAGTCGTCTGGCGGAGGGCTCATTTCCAATCCGATCTTGCGCGAAACCTCACGGCGTTCGCCACGCCCGCCCGCGGAGGGCGACCGAGAGCCAGGGGGTCACGACGTCCTCGAGGAAGAGGGGCCGGCCGCCCTGGCTCCATCTCGTGGGCTCGAACGCGGCGTCGAGGCC
The DNA here is from genome assembly GCA_903828805.1 of uncultured Sandaracinus sp. Lineage (GTDB taxonomy): Bacteria > Myxococcota_A > Polyangia > Polyangiales > Sandaracinaceae > Sandaracinus. The sequence continues at coordinate 300 of CAIKNO010000121.1, forward strand.
GAGCGAGAGCGCCAGGGCCCAGACCTCGTCGAGGCCGAGCGCGGCCTCGAGGCCGCCCCGAACGCCGACGGTCGAGAGCGTCCATTCGTCGGGCCGTGCCTCACGCCAGAGGTGCGCGACGCGGCCCGTGACTCCGGCGTGCGCGCCGACGACGAATCGGTCGACGCGGAGCGGTGTGAGGTGCACGAGCACCCCCGCGCTGCCCCACGCATACGAGAGATCGGGGAGGCCGCCGACGCGGTCCTCCTCGGGGACGACGCCATCGGCCTCGATCGAGACGCAGGCGAGGCCCTCGACGCAGAGCCCCAGCGCGAGGCCGACACCCGTGCCGAAGGTGCCCCGCGCGGGCGAGAACAGCGGGCGAACGTGCACGTCACCCTCGAGCGCGAGCGCGGGCGGCGTGGCCCTCGCGGCCCGGGCGCCCGCATCACCGACCCCGTCCGCGCCCGGCGCGCCGCCGACGTCGTCCGCGCCCGGCGCGCCGCCGACGTCGTCCTCGCCGGTGACGTCCTCGTCGGGGGCGCTCGCACGCCCCGCATCGGCATCCGCGGCGTCCTCGACGGGCGCGTCTTCGGTTCCGGCCGGCGCCCCCGGCGTGCTGGTGTCGAGTGCACGCAGCAACGACGAGAGCGCGACGGCGAGGGCGCGCGCGGTCGCGGCTGCGTCGCCGTCGTCGCCGACCTCGACCACGCGCAGCGCGCCTCCGCGATCGGTGCCGAAGAGCGCGAGGCCGCCTTCCTGGCGGGCGAGGCCGAGCACGCAGGGTCCGAGCGCACGCGGGGTCGCGTCCTCGAGGGGCGGCCCGTCCTCGAGCGTCCTGCCCGTGCGTCGCGCCGCGCTCCGCCGCGCGGGCCCTGCGAGCGCGGCCGCGTCCGGGGCCGCACGCAGCATGCAGACCGTCTCGACCGCGGCCTCCTGCGCCCTCGCAGGCCGCGCCACACCGCAGGCGCCGACGGTGACGAGCGCGCCCACGACGCGGAACAACGACGAGATCTTGCGCGGCGTCGGCGGTCTGAGGGCCACGCCGGCCGCCGCTGGGCGCTCCCTTGTCACGCGCGCGACGCTAGCACGCGTGGGATGCGAGCACGGGCCGACGTGGCCGAGCCCGGGTGGGGTTCGTGACGCTCCGCCTGCGCGACGAACTTCGACGGCGTCTCGTCGCGCAGGTACCATCGCCGCGATGGGCATCCGACTCCGTGTGTGGTCCTGTGCGCTCGTGCTCCTCTCCGGATGCTGGGGCGACGAGACCGTGTTGTTTCCGCCGGGTCTCGAGCCGGTCACGCCGGTCAACGAGGCGGTCTATCCCGTGGGCGACGCCGCGGACCCCTACCCCGAGCGGCTCGAGGTCGCGCTGACCTACGCGGAGGGCGTCGCCGGGCGGCCGCCCTCGGTGCATGCCCGCGGGTACGTGCACGCCCCGCTCAGCGCGGTGTGGGAAGCGCTCCGGACCCCCGACGTCAGCGCCGATCGAAGGAACTTCGAGTCCTACACCGTCGAGACCGACGTCGAGCCCGAGTACGACTTCAGCTACCGGATCCACGCCGTCGTCCAGGACATCGTCACCGTCCGGTACACCACGACGTTCCGTCACGGGGTCTTCGAGGGCACGGTGCAGGACCCGGTCTCGATCCTCGAGGCCTGGCAGAAGACCGAGGGCTCGACGATCATCCGCGAGCTGCGCGGAAGCGCCGTGGCGCGGGCCATCTCGCCCGACGTGACCGCCATCGAGCTGATGCAGTTCAGCCGCACGCCGGCCTCGAACCACCCCGACAACGAGGCGTACCTGCGGGACGTGTACGACGCCGTCGTCGCGCTCTCGCACGGCCGTCCGCTGCCCCCGACGCCCTGAACCCGCCTTCTCTTCGGAGCGAACGACGATGACGCGCACGGCCCGGTTCTCGATGTTCGTCTTGCTGCTCTCGGGGTGTGCCAGCTCGACGCGCAGCAGCCGCGACGCGGGCACGACGGGGCTCGACGGCGCGGTGTCGAGCGAGGACGGCGGCCTCGAAGGCGACGCCGGCAACTCGCCCTTCGACGGCGGTCCCGCGGCCGATCAGGACGGCGGTCCCGTGGCGACGACGCCCTTCTGCCGCGTCGGGTGCAGCGCGCCGGCCGATTGCGCCACGCCCACGGTCCCGCTCTACGACGCCGCGCACTACGCGTGCGAGGACGGCACCTGTCGCTGGACGGGATGCCAGGCCGACGTCGAGTGTCAGGCCTCGCTCGGGCCGACCTACGCGTGCCGCCCCGTGCTCGGGCTCATGCAGTGCGTGCAGGTCTGCGCGACCACCTCGACGTGCGGCGCGGGCACCCCCGCGTTCGACGCCGACAACTACGCGTGCACCGGTGGCGTCTGCGAGTACGCCGGGTGCCGCAGCGACGCCGAGTGCCAGGGCACGTTCATGAGCACCCGCTACGTGTGCAGACGCGTCCCCCTGCCCGGGACCGGACTGGCGCTCCCGAGCGCGGCGATGAACTGCGTCCTCGGCTGCACCGGCGCGGCCGACTGCGCGACCGCGAGCGGCGCGTTCGACGCCGACAACTACGCCTGCCTCGAGGGCGCGTGCGTGTACACCGGATGCCGTGGCGACGCGGAGTGTCAGTCCGCGTTCGCCAACCCTCGCTACGTCTGCCGCTGAGCCCGCCCCGGAAGAGCCGAGGCCCGGGGCGCCCCCGAGCCTCGGGCGGGGTCGACGGGCGCGCGGCGCTGCGGGGAAGTCACCACGCGTTGGCGAACTTGGCTTGAGCCGCCGCCTCGTTGGCTCGTGCATACACGGTGGGACCCCTCGGTGTATTGAGGACCACGGTATTTCCCAGCTGGTGGACGGTGCCTCCGCTTTGGAGCACGCGGACCGCGCCATTCTGGACGACATTCATGACGATCTGAGCCAGCCCTTCGCGCGTGATCGTCGCCGCGCCTCCGAACTGCCCCTCTCCGACCACGTGCTTGTCGTACGCGTGGTGGTTGGCGATTCGATACGCACGCCTGAAGGCGATCCTTCGCAGATTCAGATTCGGACTTGAGTTGGCCCGTTGACGGGACCCGGGTGCCGCCGGCGCGGGTGCCGCCGATGCCGCGGGCGCGCCAAGGACCGTGGGTGGCGACGACGACGGGCGCACCGCCTCCGCGATGGGTGCCGACGACGACTGCGCGCCACCAATTTTGAGAGGCGTCACCCACGCGCTCGGTTGTGTCGGGGCGGGCGGCTTCCCGGCCGCTGGCGCGGCGGCGGCGGGCTTGTCGCCGTTGAGCCCGAGCGGGTCGACGATGGTCCCGTAGCGGTTGGCGACGTAGGCGTAGCTGGTCGTCGCCTCGCCGAGGCGCTCCACCGTCTCCGAAGACAGGGTGTCGAACGCCGGATCGGGCGAGGCCCAGCGGCCCGTCCGCGGGTCGAGCATCCGGAACTGGAATGCGAGCAGTCCGGTGCTCTCGTCGGTCTCCTGCGACGAGAATCCGAGCTCGTCCACGAAGCCTGTGTGGTGGCGGATCTCGCCGGTCGGATAGAACTGGGTCTCGCCGAGCGCGGCGCCTTCCGCGTCGGTCGCGAGGGTCGTGGAGCCGAGCGCGTCCTGGTGGAGGAACGCCAGGTCGCCGCCGTCGAGCGTCAGCAAGCGCCTCGCCGCGCCCGAGAGAAGCCACGCAGGATCCGAAGCGCCGGGCGCTCCGTCGACGAGGCCCGCCGCCGTCGCGACCGCGACCCAGGCGTCGGCTGCGTTGATCTCGCCGTCTCCCGCCGAGAGAGGCGCCACGTCGCTGAGCACGTCGGCCTGGATCGAGGCGCTCCGCTGGCGCGCGATCCTGCGATCTCCGATCCGCGGTCGAACCGAGACGATCCCGTCCCGGACCGACGCCTCGCGTCCGAGGTAGAACGTGACGCTGCCGTCCTCGATGCGCGCCACGCGGTTGGGCCCGAGACCGTGGAAGAAGCGCCCCGCAGGGCCGCCCGATCCGTCCGTCGCGGTCACGAGCCGGCCCTGGTGGTCGTACTCGAAGGTACGGGC
>CAIKNO010000122.1 GCA_903828805.1 uncultured Sandaracinus sp.
GCGTCGCGGTGTGCTCCCGCACCACCAGTCCGGCGTCCTCGACCCCCGGGGCGCACTCGATGCGGTGCGTGAAGACGTGCGGCGCGAGCTCCTCGAGGTCCCTCGGGGTCACGAGGTCCCGCCCCGACCGGAGCGCCCGGGCCTGGAGCGCGGGCAGCATCAGCACGAGCGAGCGTGTCGAGGCCCCCTGAAGCACGCGCGGGTCCTGCCGAAGGCTGCGTGCGAGGTCGACGAGCGACTCCCGGAACGCCACGTCGAGCGCGACGTGCGCGCGAAGCGAAGCCCTCGCCTCGAGGACCTCCCTCCGCGCCACCCCCGGCACCGACTCCGCAAGCGCGAGGTGGGGCGTCGGATACGCCGCGAGGACCTCGAGCTCCGCCTCTCGCGAGATGTGCTCCATCCGGATCTTGAAGAGGAACCGGTCCAGCTGCGGGGTCGGCAGGGGATAGGTCCCCGCGAGGTCGAGAGGATTCTGCGTCGCGATCACGAAGAAGAGTCCATCGAGCGGATGCGTCTCGTTGTCGACCGTGACCTGCTTCTCGGCCATCGCTTCGAGCATCGCCGACTGCACCTTCGGAGACGTCCGGTTGATCTCGTCGGCCAGCACCACGTGGGCGAAGATGGGACCCCGGCGGAACGCGAACGCCGACCGCTCGATCTCGAACACGTGCGTGCCGGTGATGTCGCTCGGCAGCAGGTCCGGGGTGAACTGGATGCGACGGAACGACGCGATCCCCTCCACGCCGGAGTGCGCATCGATGGCCTCGCCGAGCGCGCGGGCGAGCGTCGTCTTGCCCGAGCCCGGGAAGTCCTCGAGCAGCACGTGCCCGTCGGCCAGCATCGCCGTGAGCACGAGCTCGATGACCTCGTCCCGGCCGCGAACGACCGCAGCGAGGCGACTCCGGAGCCGCTCGGCGACCGCGTGGGCTCGGTCGAGCGCCGCCTGCGGCGCGTGCTCGATGCTCGGAACGGTCTCCACGATAGGCTCCATGTCCATCTCCTCTTGCACGACGTCTACCGCGTGAGCAGCCACGAGAATGGGTTCATCCAGCCGACCACGCGCCGCGCGAGGGGCACCCCGACGCGCGCCTCCCGGGCGGCGCGGCCGGCGAGCACGGCCGAGGACACCGTCGCGAACGGGTCCATGCGCGACTTCGAACCCCAGGCCTCCGCTTCGCGCCGTGCGATCAGCGGCGCGAGGCTCGGGACCCTCGCCCCGACGCTCGACGCGAACGCCTCGGGCGAGGTTCCGAGGGAGCGGCGCAGCCCGACCTCGGAGAGCGCATCGAGCGCGGCTCGATAGCTCCGTCGTGCCCTCGCGCGCTCGGACGAGAACCGTGGCGCGAGCCGGCGCCAGGCCTTCACGGCGTAGCCGGACAGGATGAGCCCGAGCAGCAGGACGGCGAGCGCAGTCGACACGGGACCACGGAGGCGCGCGACCGTCTCCGAGATCACCCGCGAGGGCGCGCTGCCATCGGCTGGCAGGGGCTGAAGACCGCGCAGCATCTCCGCGAGCAGTTGCTGCAGCTGCTCGTCGGCCTCCGCGGGCGGCGGGTCGAGCGAGCGCATGGGTGTCACGTCGACGACCACCCAGCCCACGCCCTCCACGTACACCTCCGGCCACGCGTGGGAATTGCCGCCCGAGATGAGGATGGCGGAGCCTCCTCGGCGCGCGCTCTCCGGCACCATGTACCCCGTGGCGACGCGGGCGGGCAGCCCGAGGGCGCGCATCGCGTACACGGCGGCGTGGGCGAAATGCACGCAGTATCCGGTGCGGTCGCCGAACAGGAAATCGGCCGTCGGATCGGCCGCCCCCGCGTGGCGGCTTCGCAGGCTGTAAGTCCCCTCGCGCCCGAGGTAGTGCGTGACGGCGAGGGCCCGGGCGAACGGATCTGCGCGCAGATCGTCGGGGAGCTCCGAGACCATCTCGTCGGCGAGGGCGCGGTACCTCGGGTCTGCCGGCCCGGCCTCGTAATGCGCGCGGGTCTCGGGGGACCACGAGGGATCGCCCGCGCGCCGCCCGAGCAGGCCCCACACGTCCGAGGTCAGCACGGCCGAGCGCACCCGGAACGTCCGGCGGAACCGCTGCCGGTCTGGATTCTGCACCGGCACGAACTGGATCGGAGACTCGAGCCCGAAAGGCCGAGGATGCTCGGCGAGCAGGCCCACGGTGGTCTCCACCGTGGAGCGGTAGGGCCCCGTCTCCGGTGCGTTCGGGACCGACCACGGCTGCGTCGGGAAGCCGCTGGCCGCGTCGTCGTCGATCCCCGCGCGCCCCGCGGCGACCAAGCGGCGACCGTTGTAACGGCTGAAGGCCTCCTGCCGGAAGTAGTACACGCCCGAGGGCGGGGAGTAATCGTCGTGCAGGAGCACCAGCGCGAGCGGGGCCTGCGCGCCGGAGTTGTCGTACTCGTCCTGAAAATCCGGCCCCGCGGCACCGCCGCCCGAACCGCGCCCCTGCTGTTCGCGCTGCCGGCGGGCGTCCGAATCGTCCCTGAGATGGAGCCCGTCGTTGGCGGCGGGCGGCGGGGGCGGGCCGCGCACGCTCGTCGTCACGAGCACGCCGATGAGGAGGGCGGCCATCACCCCCAGATGCAGCAGGGCACGCCACGCGCTGCGCTCGCTCATCAGGAGCAGCGCGATCACCGCTCCGGCACAGCCTCCGATCGCCAGCAGCGCCAGCGTCGGGTCGCCGCCGCTCGAGAGGATCGGGTCGGCGATCTCGTACGGACGGTGGATGGCGCCGTTCCGGTGGGCGACCACGAGCTGTGCGAACGACAGCGCGACGACCCCGACCTCGAGCGCGGCCATCGACCGATGCCGCAGCGAGAGCACGCGCACCGCGGCCGCGACGCCTCCGCCGGCGAGGCCGAACACCGCCGCCTCGTAGGTCCGCAGCGCGAGCGACGGGCCGAGGACCGCAGCCACGGACGCGCTTCCCGAGAGGCCCGCCTCGAGTGCGAAAATGACACCGAGTGCCACCCCCACACCCGCGAGCACGACCGGCGTGCGAACGCGGCTCTGCGACAGCGCCCTCCCCAGCCAGGCCCCCGCCGCGGCGCCGAGCACCGCGGCCACGACGCCCTCGAGAACCGACACCGGCCACGCGAACACGCCGGCCGTGACGGCGTACGCGATCATGCGCAGGGCGCCCGAGAGCCGCGGCTCGTGTCCGCCCTCGTCGGCCTGGCTCATGCGGCCCTCTCACCGGCCGGGCCGATGGGCCGCCCGGCCTCGACGGCGGGTCCCCCCCTGCGGGCGCGACCCAGCATGCGCCCGCTCTTCCGGTCGAGCACCACCGCCTCGCACCTCACCGACGAGAACGCACGCTCGACGGCCTCGAGCGCGCGCAGGTCCGCGCCGCGACCTCGCACGCTCCGGGAGATCCAGCTCCACCAGCGACGGCGGGGCGATGCCGCCTCGAGGCCGTCGACCGCGATGACCACCCGGCACCGCGCACCGCGCGCCCGGACGACGGACACCACGCGCTCGAGCCACGGGCCGGGGCGCGGCGGAACGAAGAGCACCAGCGACGCCGGACCTCTCCGCTCCGCGCGGTCCATGAAGGCCCGCAGCCCAGCCCCGCCCTCGACGTCCGGACGCGCCGACCGCACGACCCGCTCGACGGCCGCGCCGACCTCGCCCGTCTCGCCTTCGGTCCCGTCGGCCCCGAACACCCACTCCGCACCGAGCAGACCGCTCTCGACAGCCACCCGCGCCGCGCCCGCCGACGCCTCGTCGTCCGGCCCCGCGACCAGGTAGGCGACGACCCGACGGGAACGCGAGAGCGCCCGCTCCGGCATCCGCACCATGAGCTTTCGCGTGCGGGAGAACGCTTTCCAGTGGATGTGCCGGGCCGGATCGCCGGGCGCATAACGACGCAGCTCCACGCGGTCGCCTTCGTCGACCCCGAGCGGATGCGGAACCTCGTCGCCACCGGCCATCGACACGAGCACGGGCAGCTCCCTCAACCGCCCTGGATGCGGAAGCAGCCGCCAGCGAACGTGCGCCACGTCGCGAAGCACGACGCGCGCGAGGCCGAACGCGTCTTGCACGACCAGACGGCGATGCACCGCCTCGACGTGGCCTCGACGGGGGAGCCGGACCGCCTCCACCAGGGAGAGGCCGCGGCGTGTCACCTCGACATCGGCGTCCGGCGACTCCCACGTCCAGCGCACCTGGAGCAGAGGAACCACGAGCAATCCAGGGATGGCGAATCCGGTCGGAACCAGGCGGCCGGTCTCCCACGAGCGATCGTCGAGCGCCCCCCTGGCCCGCATCGCGATGACGAGCCGGATCGCGCCCAGCGCCACGAGCAGCGCGGCCGCCGCCACCATCCCGAGCACCCCGAAACCTGCCACCAGGAGCACGAGGTCGGTCTCGCCGTACGCCCACGTCCGCAGCGACCACGCCGCCGTCCCGGCGACGAGCGCACCGAGAGGCGTGATAGGGACGAGCTCGAGGACACGCCGAGCCGCCCTCGAGAGGCGGGCACCCGCGCTGGGGCGCGGCCGAGCTTCCTCCGTTCCCGTCACCGCCCCGATGCTCCGACCACGATGTTCCAGGACCTCCGTGCCGGCGCCCGGCTGGGTCGATGCTGCCACCCCGCCCCCACGGGCGCCACCACGTCACCGCCCGCTCCGGGCTCGAACGCGGTGCCGCGACCCATCGCGGCCCGTCGGCTTCGCTTGACACCGAAAGGCGGGGCTGGATACCTTCCTGCGGCTTCGGCATCGGACGGCAGCATCGATGCCGTTCGAACCGGGCCCGAGGATCGCCCCAGGGCGCTTCTCAGGGTAGCGTCGATTCCGGAGATCACCGCGACCGGCGTCATGCCGTCGAGGACTCCAGCCACCGCACGTTCCGTTCAGGAGGCACGAGGTCCGCCCATGTCCGAAGACAACAAGCCGAAGAAGGATCTGCGCGCGCGGCTCGGCAAGACGATCGCGCCGACCACGCAGGGCGCACCGCCGATCGCGGCCCCGGCGATGCCGGGCGCCGGCCCGATGGCGCCCTCGCCCGTCGCCCCGCCGTCGCTGGGCGGGTCCCCCGCCTTCGGCAGCCCTGCCCCGGCCTCCGGCGTGAGCGCCGTTCCGAGCCTGCCCTTCGGTGGCCCGCCGGACGTCGCACCCCCGCCGTTCGCGCAGCCCGCCGCGAAGCCCGCCGAGCCCGCGAAGATCCGGCCCCCCGCCGATCCCTTCGCGTCCGGCCCGAGTGCGGAAGGCCCCCGCGAGGTCCGCCTCGTGTTCGACGACAAGCCCGTCGACGAGGGCGAGATCGGCCGCAAGCAGCGCGGCCGAACCTTCCTCTTCATCGGCGTCGGTTTGGTCGCAGGCCTCGCCTTCGGCGGTGCGTTCGGTTCATGGAACAGCACGAACGTGCTGTACAACGTGACGGTCCGAGACGGTCACGAGATCTACGCCACCATCGACACGGCCTCGCGGACCGTCTCCGATGCTCAGACGAAGATCGATCACCTCGTCGAGCGCGCCGCCGGCGCGGGCGGGCAAGCCGCGGGCGTCGACTACGCGACGATCGAGCAGCTTCGTGCGCTCGAGGCGCCGATCGACGCGGGCGCGTTCAGCCGGAAGAACTACGGCGCGTTCATGCCGGGCACCGTGGACGACCTCTTCGCCTACTACAACAACGTGCAGCAGTTGTGGCAGCGCTTCGAGCGCCTCGCCGCGACGACGTTGCCGGAGGCGCGGCGAACCGAGCTCGACCGCACGGCGACCGCCGCGGCCGAGTCCGCCACCGCGCAGTACGGCATCATCCCCGTCTCCACGGAGCAGGGGATCCGCGGCACCCTCGTGTTCATCGAGGTGCCCGCAGCCCCCGCCGAGGGCGCGGCCGCGTCGACCAAGCTCACCGCCCGCCCGCGCCGCGGCGGCCCCGGTCGAGAGCTCGAGATGTTCACGGCGGAGACCGAGATCGGCGACAACGCCTCGAGCGTGATGGTGCTCGACGGTGCGCAGAGCGCGGGCGTGCTGGCCGAACAGCTTGGCGCCTTCCGCAGCTACGTGAACGAGCTCCGCGAGATCAAGACGCTGATGGACCAGACCGTCGAGATCCAGGGGCGCCTCACGACCTCGCTCGGCGAGATCGCACGCCTCAACGAGGTCTTCGCGCTCTGAGTTCAGACCGTCCCCCTCTCGGTGACCGCACCCCGGCCCTCCGCCTGCCTCGCAGGTGGTGGGCCGTGTGCGTTGAGGCGACCACCACGCGGCCGTTGGGGCCGGCCGCCCCTTGGGGCGAACGTCGGCGCGGCCCGGCATCGAGCGTGGTGCGCGGAGCGCGTCTCGGGGCGTCGGCGCTCGCGGCGGTATTCCTCTTCGCGGCCGAGGTCCTGCGCGCAGCGGTGTTCCTTCTCGCAGCCGTGTTCTTTCTCGCAGCCGTGTTCGTGCTCGCGCCCGCTGGCCGCGCCGAGGCGCAGTGGACCCGCAGGTTCGACGTCGCCCATCCGGCGTTTCACCACGACGGGGCTCCCGATGTCATCGTGCATGCGCCCCCGCGGTTCGACGCGGCGCGTCCGCTGCAC
>CAIKNO010000123.1 GCA_903828805.1 uncultured Sandaracinus sp.
CGCGCTGCGCCGCCCGCGAGCCGTTCGAGCCGCGCGCCGCTCTCGGCCGCCACGCTCGTGACCGCGAGTTCGTCAGGCGTGTCGGCCTCCTGCGTGAGGTCGTCCGGCGAGGCCGTGGGCTGTCGCACGAGGATCACGCAGCGCCAGCGCAGCTCGCGGACGAGCGGGGGCGGCGCCTCCGAGACGGGGGCCGGCCTCACGTCGAACGGGCGCAGCTCCGCGAGCGCGCGCGCGACGGCCCGCGCGTCCCGCGGCCGTTCGCTTCGCTCCTTCGAGAGCATCCGCGCGACGAGCACGTCGAGCGCGTCGGGCACGACCAGGAGCGACGAGAGGCGCGGCGGCTCGTCGAGGAGGACCTTCGCGAGCAGCGCCATGATCTGCTCGCCCTCGAAGGCGGGGCGGCCCGCGAGGCACTCGAAGAGCACACACCCGAGCGCGTAGACGTCCACCGCCGCGTCGACGTCGAGCTCGCCCCGCGCCTGCTCCGGGGCCAGGTAGCCGGGCGTGCCGATCATCGCGCCCGCGCGGGTCTGCCGGACGGAGAATTGCGGATCGAGCCGCCGGACGGCGCCGAAATCGAGCACCCGCACGGCCTCGCGCGTGGGCTCGCCCTGGAGCAGCCACACGTTGCTGGGCTTGAGATCCCGGTGCACGAGCCCCGCCGCGTGTGCAGACGCGAGGGCCTCGGCGAGGCCGGTCGCGACCGCGAGCGCCTCGCCGCCCGACAGCGGCCCCCGCGCGAGGCGCGTCGAGAGGTCCTCCCCCTCGAGCCACTCCATCGCGAGCCAGGGCTCGCCCTGCTCGCTCACACCGTCGGCCACGTGGCGGACGATCCCTGGATGCGAGAGGGCGCGCAGCACCTGGGCCTCGCGCACGAAGCGGCGCGTCTCGTTCGCCCCCGGAAACCGCATCGCCTTGAGCGCGACCTCGCCCCCCAGCGCGCGGTCGGACGCGCGGAAGACGATGCCCATGCCGCCCTCGCCGGCCACCGACCTCAGCTCGAAACGCAACGCGATGACGTCGCCGACCTTCACGCGGGGCGATGATACCGAACTCGACATGGCCGACACGATCCGGAAAGAAGCCGACGCGGCGAAAGCGCATCGCGGGGGGATGGCCCGAGGCGTGGCCGGCGGTCCGGCGGGGGGCTCGCCGGGCCCGGTCGTCGGGCTCGCGGAGCATGCGCTGGGCCCACTCGGTCGATGTGCTCCGCGCGGCGGAAGACGAGGGCGCGAAGGTCACGAAGACCTCGCTCGTGGTCGGCTGCGTCGAGTCCGAGGCCTGAGCGTGCTCGCCTGTCCCGAGTGCGGCGGACGCATCGAGTTCGTCGGCGCCCTCGTTCATGCGAAGGACGTGAAGCACCTCCTCGAGCACCTCCACCTCGTCGGCCCACCTCGGCCTCGACCCACGCACCGCCGCGCACGTCCCACGCGAGTCTCACGCGGCGGGACGGGGCCGTTCATGCGGCCGACGCGCTCGAGGTCATGGATGGGCTCTCGCGGGTGGGTTCGCCTTCACAGGCTGCATGCGCGCGCGAGGCACCCCCTCTCAGTTGCGGATGACAGCGCCCACGAACGCGGCGACAGCCGCGATGCCCATGACACTGAAGGTGCCCATCATGCCAAGGACCCGGAATCGAAAATCCTCCGGGTCCTTCGCGATGCCGATGCCATGCGACAGGCGCGCCACCACCAGCAGCGCCCCGAGACCATGCAACAGAAGCGGCCATGCGCCGCCCAACTCGGCCAACACCAGCAGCAGCACCGAAAAGGGCACATATTCCGCGAAATTGGCATGCGCCCGGATGGCGCGTTCCAGTCGGGCGTTGCCCCCAGAACCCAGCGCGACCCGGGCGGATCGCCGGTGGCGGATCACCCGAAAGGAGAGCCACAGGAAGATCAGCAAGAGGGGCAAGGTCCAGAAGGCGACGGTCATGGTTGTTCCTCGTCCGCACGCCTAGCCTTGCAAGGGTGGGTGTTCAAGGACGTCCCGGCCATTCTCGCCGGGGGTGGACTCTCGGGCGAAGCGACCGGGACCTGGCGAGGCAGGCTGGGGTGAGTCGACCGCAGGGCGGGGGCTCGTGGTGCTGCCGCGCCTCGGGTCAGCCCTGCGCCCGAACGTGCAACGGCACGCGCGCTTCCTCGACGGCGCGTTCCCCGACGGGCCCGCGCGCTTCTTCACCGCGCCTGCGTCCGGCCCGCGCGAGGTCGAGGCCGCGCTTGTACGCATCGTCGTCCCGTCCTCCGGGTCCTTCGCGATGCCGATGCCAAGCGACAGGCGCGCCGACCTCCAGCACCCGCAGCGACACCGCCGTCGGGCCGGCGGTCTGCAGGAGGATCCGTCCGAGACGGCGACCGCGGATCAACGCGGGCTCACGGACGGGTAGCACTCCGACAGCATCGGAGCGCACCCCGAGGGGTCGGTCTCGCCGACGTCCGGAGCGACCACCAAGCGACCGGGCTCGCGCGACATGAAACTGCGCCGCATCGATCCCCAGAAGCCGTCGATCGGCGGCTCCGCGATCTCGCAGTTCGGCCTTCCGCTCCGCTCTCCCGTCACGATTCGCATGTACAGATCGGCGAAGACGAGGCAGTCGAGGCGCACCGCGTCGATGCACGTCTCGCGGAGCGAAGGATCCTCGAAGTCCGCGCAGTCGCGCGTGTCACCGTCGCGATGCGTGCCGTACCAGTACGCGTACTCGCGCGCTTCGACGGGATCGAAGCTCGCTGGCGGGACAGGCGCGACGTGCTGCCCACGACGCCAGTGGAGTTCACGCGACATCCCGCCGATGCAGCTCGCCACCTGCTCGCGCTCGGACAGCGTGCGGCACCGCGCGAGCTCGTGCTCCTCGCGGGTCCGATCGCCGGGCGCCAGCCCGTGCTCGCGGCCGAAGCCCTCGGCGAAGCGCCATGAGCACGCCGCGCCCGCCCGATCCCGCCAGAGATCCGCCACCACGTCGCCGTCCCACCGGAGCGACGAGGGTCGATGCGCGACGGCGACGAAGGCGAGCGCACCGAGGCCCGCGAGTTCCGAACGTCGAGGTGCCCGCGCCGCCACGAGGCCCACGACCAGCGCGACGAGGACGACGATCGTGGGGTGGCCGTAGAGCGTGTACTGATCGGGCCCCCCCTGACTCATGACGCCCAAGGCAGCGAGGTGCAGAAGCGCGAGCCCGACCACGCAGCGCAAGGCGACCGAGCGCGTCCGCCACGCGAGGGCGAGGCCCACGACGAGCGCGATCGCCCAAAGCACGAGCAGCTCCGTGCGCCGATCCGCTCCCCAGACGATCCCGTCGATCATCGAGGCCGGAAACCCCTCGGAGCCGCGCGAAGCCTTCTCGGCGATCGACTGCCACCCGCGCGCGTGCCGGTGGATGACGACGTCGATCTCCGGCGCGACGCCGAGCACGAGCCCCGACGCGGCAGCCGCGAGGCGACGAGGCTGGTGCCATCCGATCGCCAGCTCACCGACCGCGAGCACGGGGATGACCAGAATCGTCCCCTTGTTCACGTAGAGCGCGGCCCCGACGAGTGCCCAGAACGCGACCGTGCGCGCGGGCGAACGGGCGTGTGCTCGGCCCGCGAAGATCGCGAGCAACGTGACGTCGATCGCCGCACCTTCGACGTGGTTTCCCACGGCGTACATGGACATCATCGCGACGAACCGGGGCGCGAGCGCGAGGCCGATGATGAGCGCCGCGATCGCGAGGGCGCGCTCGCGCCGCCCGGTCCAGCCGAGTTCGTCGAGACACGTCCGGAGGAGCGATAGCGTGGCGAACGCGCCGACGGTCACGAACGCGTGGGTCACGAGCTTCAGCGCGAGCACGCTGCGGCCGAAGACCGTGAACGAGAGCGCGGCGAGCGCGCCGTTCACGAACGACCCGTTGTCGTACTCGTTCGGCGCGTACGACAGCAGTGGGAAGCGGACGCCGTGCGCGAGCAGATCGACCGCGATCCCGCCGATATGACACTCCTGATCGACCTGCGGCGCGAGCGAGGCCTGGAGCAGGAAGCGCGTCACGAACAGCAGGGCGCCGAGCGCGAACGCCTCCGCGGACGGTCGCGCGAGCGCGCGAAGGGGCTCGGGGAACTGCATCATCGGCGATCAGCTGCGCGCGGAGAGTTCCGCGTCGAGGAAACGACGGCGGCGCGCGCGAATCCCGAGGCGCACGAGCTGGCGGGCGATCCGCATCGTGTCCAGCACGGGATGGAGCTTGCTGTGGCCGATGCGGGGCATGTAGTCGATCGGCTCGAAGCGCACTCGGAGCCCGTCGAGCATCGACCCCACGGTGATCGTCGTCGTGAAGCTGAACCCGTCGGGCAAGATGTCCGCGAAGCGATCGGCGAGTTCGTGTCGGAACACACGAAGGCCGCTGTTCAGGTCCGGGATCCGCGCGCCGGTGAGCCACTGCGCGTACTGCCGGAAGAACCACTTCACGAAGCTGCGGAGCGGTGTCGACTGGACGTTCCGGCCCGTGCGCGCGCCGACGACCATGTCGACGCCCGCGCACAGCTCCACCAGCCTAGGGACGTCGGCGGCGGGGTATGTCGCGTCGGCATCGATCACCACGACGAGGGGGTGTTTCGCCGCTCGGATCCCGCTCTTGAGCGCCGCACCGTAGCCACGGTTCGTCGCGTGCGTCACGACGCGAATCCCACGTCGGGCTGAGAGCAGCCCCGGCGTCGCGTCGCGCGAGCCGTCGTCGACGACGAGGAGCTCCCAGGGCATCGCAGTGTTCGTGAGCGCACTCTCGAGCGCGTCGATCGTCGCGAGGATCGCATGCTGCTCGTCGAGGACCGGAATCACGACGGTGAAACCCACCGCGCACGCACCGCTCATGTCGCTCAATCCTGCCCCATGCCGGCTCAGGTTACCCAGCGGCAGCATGCCGGCGCAAGTCGGGATGCACCTCCCCCGTCGAGGGGAAATTCACTCGACGTCGGCGTCCTCGCGGCGCACGCCAGGCACCGCACGCGCGAAGCCACGGGCCGACGCCGCGCGCGCCGGGCCGCTCCTTCACGTCACGCGGCGGGACGAGGCCGTTCATGCGGACGACGCGCCCATCGGCGCTGGACCGCCCGCCCCCCCCCGCCGCCCTCACCCTTCGGCGCCGGGCGGCGCCTCGTCGATCGGCAGCCCGAAGACCGCACGGCTCTCAGCAGCGCCGCGCCTGCGACCGCCGCCGGCATCGCGACAATCCCGCCGAGCGGAACCAGGAACACCACGAAGACCGAGAGCCCGAAGCCGAGCGCGAGCGGCCGCCGCGCCCCGAGCGCCACGCGGCGATCGCGCAGCCGAAGTCCGCGCCGCTCGAAGGGCACCGCCGTCAGTTCGAGCGCGAGCAGCCACGCGCCCACGAGCGCGCCGATCACCGGCACGACGGTCTGCCCGACCACGGGCAACAGGCTGCCGAGCGCGAGCGGCGCGCCCGTCACGAGCGACAGCCCGACGAGCTGCATCGAGTCCGCGATCCGCCCCGGCAGCGCGCGGTGCAGGGGCTCGTCGACCTCGCCCGGCACCCCGCCGAAGCGCGCCTCGATCGCGCGCGCGACAGGCTCGTAGAAGGGCTCGCCGACCAGCAGCGTCACGGCCGTGAACGATGCGATCGTCACGAGAAGCGCGAGCCCGACGAGCGCGAGCCCGACGAGCGTGCGGGCGACGAGCGGCCACGGCGCAGCCCACGCGGACGCGAAGCCCGAGAGCGCCGCCGACCATGCGGGCAGCTCGATCGCGAACAACACGAGCCCGAGCCCGTAGAGCGCGGCCGTCAGCATCGCGGGCAGGAGCCCGAGCACGAAGAGCCGCGGTGTCGTGACCACCAGGCGCGCCCCACGCGCGAGGAACGTCGCCCCGAGCGTGAACGCGCGGAGGGTCGAGAGGCGGTGTGACGAGGACGCGCGCATCCGCCCGAGCATAGGCCAACGAGCCTCGTCTTTCGCGCGTCCTTCACCGGGCCTGGCCGGCTCGCGACACGCCCGAAATCACGGACCGATTCGAGCCCGGCATCGGCCTCTCGCCAACGCGGAGAGGCTGACGACCGGTGGTCCTGCCCGACGCCGAGGCTTCGATCCTCGCGGGGGCTGCAGCGGGGTTGGCAGGCACCACGCGTCCGGCTGCGAGCGGGCGCCAGGCGCGAAGCGACCGGGAGGTGTCGTCCCGTCCATCGAGAACGCTCGATGGATTCAAGGGCAGGTGTTGCTGCAGCGCCCGTCCGTACAACGCAGCTCGCCCTGGCACGACCGCGGCCGCGACGGGTGGGTCGGCGGCAACTGCCCGCCGGGGCAGTGAGCTGGCGTCCACGTGGTGATCCACCAGTCGTGAAACGCCTGCGTGTGAGGCACGGCGGTGCCGGCGTAGGAGCAGCCGCTGTCCGTCGGGAACCCGCCGTAGGTGCAGTCGGCCACCGTCGTGCATGCGTGGGCGTCGGGCGCGCCCGGGGCGGCGAAGACCGTCGGCGAGGGGCTGCTCGGGACTGGCCGCGAGGGTGGGGGCGGCGGCCGCGCGGGCGGAGAGCCCGAGCAACCCGATCCAGCGAGCGCGTCGAGACCCAGAACCAGAACGACGGCGACGTACGCCCGCGACTCGAAGATGGCGGAACGGCGGGTCGACAATCGAGCCTCGGGCACGGAAGGTACCACGCCACTCGCGGGCAGCGGCCGTCGCGCGTGGACCGTTCCCACGAGCGGAGTCGACCGCGCGGGCCGGACGTCGTACGGGGCTCCGCGGATGGAGGCGTTCCGAGCGCGTGGCACCGACGGCGTCGCGCGCTCCCTCGACGACCCGTTTCCCGAGGGCACGGCGAGCCCGCGCGAGGTCGAGGCCGTGCCCGTCCGCATCGTCCTGCGCGCCGAGCGACTCCTCGCGCCCGGCGCCACCCGCTCTCGCTCGAGCCCCCGGCGGACCGCCTGCCACGCCCCAGGCGATTCCCCGCAACGGTGAAGGGCCGTCCATGCGGACTACGCAGTGTAACGCACCCGGTTTCTTGGACACGAAACTTCGTTATGCGGCCGCGGGTAGTCTGGCCGCTGCGCGTGCCTCGAGGGGCGTCTTGAAGCCGAGCTTCGCGAGCCTCCAGGCGCGGTTGTAGAGGTCGACGAAGCGGC
>CAIKNO010000124.1 GCA_903828805.1 uncultured Sandaracinus sp.
CGCGCGGGGGGCGACGGGGACGAACTCGTCCCACCCGAAGCGGCGGAGGTAGTTGCCCCACACGCCCTCGCACGAGGCCTCGACGCTGCAGGTCGCGCACTCGGGGCGCTTCTGGCGCGCGCTCGCGTCGAGGTCGGCGCGGCGCACCGCGACGAGATCCCGTCCGCCGTGCTCGTCCTTGCCGCGTACCAGGGCCTCGGCCGGCAGGAGCTTGCCGGCGCTCGCGGCGGGCTCGTAGTGGACGTAGGACTCGACGTACCCGCGGTTGAAGTCGGGCAGGGCCTGCGTGGTGCACAGCGGGATGTCCACCAGGAACGCCATCGGCCGCGCTTCGACGCGGGTCTGCGCCTCGAGGAAGACGCGCGCGGTCTCGGCGATCTCGGTGTAGCGCGGGAAGATGTGCTCGAAGTTCGTGTCAGCCCGCCCGTTGGCCTGCATCACGTTGAACACGACCTGGTCGACGCCGTGCGCGCGCAGGAAGCGATAGATCTCCGCCATGTGGGGGAGGTTCCGCTTGGTCAGCACCGTGGAGGTGTGCAGCTCCACGCCGTGCCGCTTGTACCGGGCCACCACGTCGAGGCCGGCCACCGTCTGCTCGAAGCTGTCGGGGGTGCGGGTGAGCGCGTCGTGGAGCTTCTTCGTGTGGCCGTGGATGCTGACGTAGAACCGGTTCATGCCGGCCGCCATCAGGGCCCGGGCGTACTTCTCGTACGAGAGCGAGCGACCGTTGGTCATCACGCTGATGCGGCGGACCCCGGCGTCCTTGGCCCATCGGACCCACTGCGGCAGGCGCGCGTTCGTCGTGGGCTCACCGGAGGTGAAGCAGAACTCCTCGGCGCCGCGGTTCCGCTCGAGCAGGAAGCGCACCGTGGCGTCGTCGGTCGCGCTGTTGGTGACGTAGCGGCCGTCGCGGTCTTCCTCCATGCAGAAGACACAGTTGTTGTTGCAGACCGCCCCGGTCAGGACGTGCACGCGCTCCTCGCGCGCGGCGATCCGGGCCTCGATGGGGTGCTCGCCCGGCGCGTGGGGCGCGCCCTCCAAGGTCACCAGCTCCCGTGCGAGCCGTGCGAGCCGTGCGAGCCGTGCGAGCCGTGCGAGCCGTGCGAGCCGTGCGAGCCGTGCGAGCCGTGCGAGCAGTGCTGCGCCAGGAGGATGTCTTCCCGCGCAGGGGGCGGCGCGTCATCCGCGGCCTGTCGTGCGCGCTCGGCGATGGCGCGCTCGTTCTGGTCCATCAGGCCTGCGGCGTTGCGTCGAAAGGTCGGGAGCTTGTCGTCGTCAGGCATGGCCGCACTCCGGTGGACTCGGTCGGACAGGTGAAGATAACCCGGATCCGGCGTCCTCCGCCAGAGGCCGTCGACGAAAGGTGACCTTCGATGGCTCCGAGGGGCTTCATCTTTCGCGGCGCGTGGGCGATGGTTCGCGCCATGACCCGGTCGTCCGACCCCGATGCTCTGCTCCCGCCGCCTGGAACCGTCTCCGCGGCCGACCGCATGCTGCGGGCCAACTGGCTGTCCGCCCTCGAGCGCTCTGTGTCCGGCACGCCGCTGCTCTGGCCCGAGTTCGTCGCTCGGCAGGGGCGCTCGGTGCACATCGTCGACGTGCGGGAGCCCGGCGAGGTCGTCGGTCCGCTCGGGCACATCCCCGGGGTGTCGTGGGTCCCGCTCGAGCGCGTGCCCTCGCTCGTCGAGCGGCTCGGTCCCGACGCCAAGGTGGTGCTCGTGAGCCGCGCGGGCGAGCGCTCCGCGCCCCTCGCCAAGCAGCTCGAGGACCTGGGCCTGAACTTCGTCGCGTCGATGGTCGGCGGGATGGTGGCGTGGCGTTACCTCGGGTTCGAGACCAGCCGCGACCCCGCGATCCTCTCGCGCCGCGATGTGCTCCGGTCGGCGGACGAGCGGGCCACGCCGCCCGGTCACGTGCTCTCCCACGCCGAGGTCGAGGCCCACATCGGCGACCCGACGAGCGTCCGCTGGATGAAGATGGCCGCGCTGCTGCTGCATGGGCGGCAGTCCTGCGTCGACGGGCGCGACGAGACCGGCGTCGTCGGCACGCCGGGGGGCGACACCGGGGAGTTTCTCCTCGGCCTCTCGGCGGTCGAGGCGGTCTCGGGGGAACGCCTGACACCGCTGCAGATCCAGGCGGTCCTGGCGCGGCGGCTCGAGGTGCTCGGGCGGTTCTACCTGCACAGCGACGTCACGGCGGCGAACGCGCTCATCGGCTCGATGCGCGAGGACCGGCGTCTCGCGAGCACGCTGGCGAACCTCGGCGAGACGATGCAATGGCGCCGCTTCTTCGCGAGTCCGCCGCCGCACGTCCGCGAGATCGTGCTCGAGCACACCCTGGTCACCGACCACATCGGGTGCGGTCACCTGCGGCTGATGGCGACCCGGCCCGAGGTGTACGGGGCCCGCCCGGCGCTGGTCTTCGACGTGCTGAAGGCGTTCTTCCGCGCCCGCTGGAGCGGCGCGGTCGACGCGGATTTCACGGCGCTTCCGGGCGGACACGAGGAGGGCGCCGTGCTCGAGGTGCGCCTCGACGAGGAGATCCGCCCGTTCTCGTCGATCCCGCTGATCTCGCCGCTGGCGCAGGGCACCCAGACCTTCGTGAGCCACCCCGACGTCGCCGCGTCGTTGCGGCGCGAGCTCGCGCATTTCCTGTCCCGTCAGGGCGACGCGCTGCGCGTGGGCCCCGGGGACGCCGGGGCGATCGGCAAGGTCATGGAGGAGCTCGCCGGGAGCCAGACCGCGGCGACGCTGGGGACGCTCGCCGCGGGCCTGCCCATCTACCGGGTCACGTTCGGGCAGCGCGGGGCGTTCCACGTGGACGACGTCGGGCACGTGCCGGGCGTCCGCCGAGCCGGCGCGCACCCGGCATGACGCAGGGGCTGAAGGCGCTCTACGAGGCGAACGCGTACGAGGCGTCGGTCGACGGGGAGACGTTCGCGCTGCGACACGGCGCCGGATGCCCCGCCCTCGACGCCGCGCTCGTCCGACGTGGGCTCTCCTGCGCTCTGTACGTGACGGCCTGGAACCCGAATGGGGAGTCCGCCGGGGCGGCGGCCAACGACCAGGCGCAAGGCCGCCTGCGGGCGCGGTTGCGCCATCTTTTTCACGTGTTCGAGGCGCCGGGCGGGTGGCCCGACGGGCAGCCGGACCCGCGTGGAGAGCGGGAACCGAGTCTGCTGGCGCTCGGCGTGGGCCGCATCGACGCGCTCGCGCTCGGCCGCGAGTTCGAGCAGGCCGCGGTGGTCGTGCACGCGGTCTTCGGGCCGAGCGAGGTGGTGATGCTCGGGCCCTCGGCCCCCTGAGTTCGTCGCCGACGCCGCCCGGTGCCGACCACGGCCGCGCAGGCGGTGCGCGGAGGCTCTGGCCCGCCCTTCGGGCCAGGGGCATTGTGTTGACGCGGCGCGCCGGCCCCTGGTACCTCTGGCAGCAGAGGTCTGCATGCATTCATCGAGCAATTGGCGGCGTTCGGGCCTCTTCGGGGTGGTGTGCGTGCTGGCGTTCGCGGCCACGGGCTGCGCGTCCGGGGACTCGAACCCGCCGGCGTCCATCGAGGGCGAGCTGAGCGGAGAGGCCCTCGGCGCGGTCGAGGTGTCAGGCACCGCGGCGCCCGCGGAGGGCGCGTCGGTCGGCTCGGAACCGGCCGACGTCGAGACCCTCGAGGCCGCCGTGGGCGACGACGTCGGGTCCGCGTCGGCGCCGGCGCTTCCGGGCACGGTCGCGCGGACGCCGCGGGTGCAGGGGCCCGTGCGGGCCATCGGAGCGGCTGCGCTCGGCGCGTCGTGCTCGGTGGGCTCCGATTGCGGCTCGGGCTTCTGCGCGGACGGCGTGTGCTGCAACACGGCGTGCGGCGGCGGCGCGGCCAACGACTGTCAGGCGTGTGCCGTCGCGGCCGGGGCGGCGGTGAACGGGACGTGCGGCGCGCTCAGCGCCGAGGTGGCGCCCACCGTGACCTGCCGTGCCTCGGTGTCGGAGTGCGACGTGAAGGAAGCCTGCACCGAGGGCTCGACCGTGTGCCCGGCCGACGCGGCGCCCGTCCCGTCGACGCCCTGCGCGGTCGCAGGCGTCACCTGCGCTGCGGCCGGGGTGTGCACCGGCGCCTCGGGCGCGGCCGCCGTCTGCACGCCGAGCGGGTTCCAGCCCGCGGGCACGGTCTGCCGCGGGTCGGTCGGCGAGTGCGATGCGGCCGAGGTCTGCTCGGGGGCCTCGTTCTCCTGTCCGTCGGACGCGGCGGTCGCGGTCGGCACGGCGTGCGGCGCGGTGCGCGGGAGCTGCGATCTCCCCGACTCCTGCGCGGGGACCGTCGGCGCGACGGCGGTCTGCAACCGGGTCGTGGCCGCGGCCGGGATCTCGTGCCGTGCGTCGACGGGGCTCTGCGACGCGGCCGAGGTCTGCGATGGAGCGAACACCGCGTGTCCTGCCGACATGCTCCAGCCCGGCGGGTTCACCTGCCGCGCCGCGGCGGGCGCGTGCGACGTGGCGGACGTGTGCACGGGAATGTCGGCGGCGTGTCCTGCCGACGCGCGCCAGGCCGCGGGGTTCTCGTGCCGTCCGAGGACCGGAACGTGCGACAACGAAGAGGTCTGCGACGGCACATCGCTCGCGTGCCCGACGGACGGATTCGTCACGGGCGGCACGATGTGCCGTGCCTCCGCGGGGGCGTGCGACGCCGCCGAGGTGTGCAGCGGGTCCTCGGGCGCCTGTCCGTCCGACACGGTGTCCGCGTCCGGCGTGACCTGCCGCGCAGCGTCCGGCGTGTGCGACGTCGCCGAGACCTGCGACGGCACGAGCGGCGTGTGTCCGTCGGACGTCGCGGCGCCCACGACGCAGCAGTGCCGCGTGTCGGCTGGGGCGTGCGATGCGGCCGAATTCTGCGACGGATCCGCGCGGACGTGTCCGGCCGATGCGCTCGCTCCGGGCGGCTCGGTGTGCCGTGCGTCGGCGGGTGCGTGCGACGCCGCGGAGGTGTGCAGCGGCGCGTCGTCGTCGTGTCCTTCGGACGCGTTCGCCAGCGCGGGATCGACCTGCCGCGCGGCGGCGGACGTCTGCGACGTCGCGGAGGTGTGCAGCGGCGCGTCGGCGGCCTGTCCTGCGAACGCGTTCCGGCCTTCGACGACCTCGTGCCGTCCGTCGGCGGGCGACTGCGACGTCGCGGAGTCGTGCACCGGGTCGGCCGCGTCGTGCCCGGCGGACACGTTCCGCGCGGCGACCACCGTGTGCCGCGCGGCCTCGGGGCTCTGCGACGCGGCCGAACTCTGCACCGGCGGGGCGGCGTCGTGTCCGGCCGACGTCGTCGCGGGCGCCGGTAGCGTGTGCCGCGCGGCCTCCGGTCTGTGCGATGCGACCGAGGTGTGCGACGGCCTGACGAACGCGTGTCCGGCCGATGCGGTGTCCGCGTCCGGGACGAGTTGCCGTGCCTCCGCGGGTCCGTGCGACGTGGGCGAGCAATGCGATGGCGCCTCGCGCGCCTGTCCTGCGGACGGCTTCGCGTCCGCCGGGGGGACGTGCCGTGCGTCGTCGGGGATCTGCGACGCGCCCGAGGTCTGCTCGGGGGCGGCGGCGGCTTGCCCGGCGGACGTCTTCGCTGCGGCGGGCGCGCTCTGTCGCAGCGCCTCGGGCACCTGCGACGTGGCCGAGGCATGCACCGGATCTTCGGCCTCGTGTCCCGCCGATGCGTTCGCGCCGCGGACGACGTCCTGCCGCGCGTCCTCGGGGGAGTGCGACGCGGCCGAGTCGTGCACCGGCGGAAGTGCCGTCTGTCCCGCGGATGCGCTCGCGCCGGGCGGCACCGTCTGCCGCGCGTCCTCGGGGGCGTGCGATGCGGCCGAGGCCTGCACCGGCACGTCGAACGAGTGCCCGGACGATGCCCTCGCGGTGGGCGGCACGGTGTGCCGACCGAGCGCGGGTGCGTGCGACGAGGCGGAGACCTGCAACGGCATCTTCGCGACGTGTCCTTCCGACGGGTTCCTCGGCGCCGGGCTCACCTGCCGGGCGGCCTCGGGGGATTGCGACGTCGCGGAGGTCTGCTCCGGCAGCGCCGCCGCGTGTCCGCCGAACGGCGTGGTCGCGGCGGGGGCGGTGTGCCGCGACGCGAGCGGCGCATGCGACGTGGCCGAGGCGTGCAACGGCACCTCGGGCGTCTGTCCCTCCGATGGACTCGCCGCGGCGGGGGCCGTGTGCCGGGCGGCGTCGGACCTCTGCGATGCGCGCGAGGTGTGCACGGGCACGAGCCGGGTGTGTCCCGCCGATGCGGTGAGCGCGGCGGGCACCACCTGCCGCGGTGCGGCGGGGCTGTGCGACGTGGCGAGCAATGCAACGGCGTCGCGGCGTCGTGTCCGGTGGACGTCGTCGCGGCCCCGGGTGCGGTCTGCCGTGCGGCGAGCGGCGCGTGCGACGAGGCGGAGTCGTGCGACGGGGCGGCGACCGCGTGTCCGGCGGACGCGTTCGTGGGTGCGGGCTCGGTGTGCCGGGCCTCGGCGGGCGGATGCGACACGGCGGAGTCGTGCACGGGCACGGCGGGCGCATGCCCGGCTGACGCGTTCTTGGCGTCCTCGACGGTGTGCCGTGCCTCGGCGGGCACGTGCGACGCGGCGGAATCGTGCAGCGGCACCGGCCCGGTGTGCCCCGGCGATGCGCTCACGTCGGCGGGCACGGTCTGCCGCGCACCGGCGGGCGCGTGCGACGCGGCCGAGGCCTGCAACGGCGTGACGCCGCTCTGTCCGGCCGATGCGCGCTCGGCCTTCGGCACGGTGTGTCGCGGCAGCGCGGGCGCGTGTGACGAGCAGGAGATCTGCGACGGATTCGGCCTGGCATGCCCCGCCGATCGCTTCATCGCGTCGGGCACGCTCTGCCGCGCGACCTCGGGGGTCTGCGACGTGGCGGAGTC
>CAIKNO010000125.1 GCA_903828805.1 uncultured Sandaracinus sp.
CACGTCGGGATCCGGCGGCCTGCTCGAGGTCTCGCTCGGGGCGGACTGACGCGCACCCTCCGAGTGCCTCTCCCCGCGTCGGGTGCGACGTGGGGATGGGCGCGCGGTTCGAGGGGCGCGCGGTTCAGGCGGGACGTGCGGTTCGAGGGGCGTGCGGTTCAGGCGGGACGCAGCACGTCGATGAAGCCCGAGGCCAGCGTCGCGTCGCCGAAGTCGTCGAGCGGCGTTCCGTCGGCGTGCGTGCAGCCCACCGCGTCGAGCAGGGTGCTGAGCACCCGGTTGATCCCCACGCCGCCGAGGTCGACGAACTGTCCCGTGCGAAGCCGGCCGCCCGCGCTGCCCGCGAGCAGCCACGGCACGTTCGTCCCACCGTGGGGCGGACCGTTGCCGAGGTCGTTGAGCCAGACCGCGACCGAGTCGTCCAGCAGCGTGCCTCCGTAGACCGAGGGGTAGGCGTCGAGCTGGTCGAGCAGGTAGCGGAACATCTGCAGCTGAAGACGGTCGACCTGGTGGTGCAGCGTGACGGCGTCGGGGATCGGCATTCCGTCGCCTCCGTCCGAGTAGATGCGGTGCGAGATCCAGTGGAATCGGGGCAGGCGCACGCCGTCGACCTCGTATTCCGTCTGGTCGTTGCCCTCGCCGACCTGAAGGGTCGCGGCCCGGTTGAGGTCGCAGCTGAAGGCGAACGCGATGAGGTCCATGTGGCGGCGCACGACCTCGGTGCGCACGTCGTTGCCACCCGGGCTGCTGATGGCCGCGAACGAGGCCGCGAGCTCCGGCGTGGCGTCGCAGGCCATGCGAACCTCCGTGTCGCGGATGGCGTCGAAGTGCTGTTGAAGGCGGCGCCGGTCGCGCGCTGAGAGGTCCGTGCGGCCGAGCAGGGTGCGCATCTGATCGCGCACGAGGTCGTTCACGCTGGTGCGCCGTGCCGCGATGCGGACCTGGAGCTCGGGGGGCGCGGCGGAGAGCCCCATCATTCGCAGGTAGGCCTGCAGGGGCGAGCGCTCGGCGGGCGTGCGCACCCGCGGCGCGCTCCACGAGAGTCCTTCTCCGATGTACGCGGAGCTCGGGCCCGCCATCAGCGTCAGCGGCTCGCGGCCGCCGGGGTTCTTCTGGCGGGCGATCACCCAGTCGGCCGATTCGCCCAGGGCGAGCGGTTCGTTCGAGACGCCCGACGTGCAGGCCGCGCCGGTGAGGCACTGCGGGATCGACTCGGCGTGCCCACAACGGGGCGTGCCGAAGGGGCGTTGCACGCCCTTCAGGAGACTCAGGCGAGGGGCGTACGCGGCGAGCTCGGACGTCGCGCGGTCGGCGTCGGCCGACCGCATGCCCTCGGTCGTGAGCGCGCCTGTCGCCCGCGGCCAGAACTGCTCCGGCTCGCTGTCCGATGCCTGCGCGACCCCATTGCCAGCGCGGACCCACACCGCGAAGCGCGGGCGAGAGGCCCCGCCTGCACGCGCCCGCGCGCCGCGGTCGAGCCACGCCTCGAGCGCGGGGAGGGCGACCGTCGCGCCGGCCGCGCCGAGGAGGAAGTGCCTTCGATTCATGCGCATGATCGTGTTCCCGCGGCGCGTCGAGAGGGTCAATCTTCGAGCTCGGTGGTGGAACGGAACCGGAAGGAGTCGCTCGAGACCAGCTCGACGAGCAACCCGGTGACCGACAGCGTGCCGTCCTGCGAGGCCTGGCCGAGCCGGGCGAGCAAGGGCGCGTCCTGCGACGCCGGCGGTCGCCCGAACGCATACTCGGCCCAGTGGCGGGCGTAGCAGACGTGCGCCGAGGTGGTCTCGGCGATGGCGGTGCCGAGCGCGACGGCCCCGTCGAAGTCCGTCGGGGTGCCGTCGAACGTGTAGGTGCCCGTCGCGTCCACGGGTCGTCCCTGGTCGGTCTGGCGGAAGCGGCCGAGGGCGTCGTAGTGCTCGAACGCGAAGCCGATGGGGTTGATGAACGTGCCGTGGCAGCTGGCGCCGCACGTGCCTGCGCCGGTGTGGCGATCGATGCGCTCGCGCATCGTCGAGGTCCCGGTCGCGTCGGCCGGGATCGGGGGCACGACCATCGGCGGAGGCGGAAGCGGCGCGCAGAGGATGCGTCGGTTCACGAAGACCCCGCGGTGGATCGCGTCCGGCTCCGTGGCGCTGCTGTTCACCGCGAGGAACCCGGCGTGGGTGAGAAGCCCGGAGCGTTCGGTGGGATCGAGGTCGACGCGCCGCATCGTCTCGTCGAAGCCGCCTTCGAGGCCGTAGACGCCGGCGAGGCGGGCGTCGGCGAAGCTGAAGGGCGCCGTGACGAGGTCGGCGAATCCACCGCCGTCCTCGAACACCACGGCGGCGATGAACGCCTGCGTCTCGTCGACCATCGAGCGCGGCAGGGCCGGGTC
>CAIKNO010000126.1 GCA_903828805.1 uncultured Sandaracinus sp.
CGCGGCTCCTGTTCGCGGCCGATCCCGACGATCCCGATTGCCTGGACGACGACGGGCATGACCTCGCCGAGGACGGGGGCCCCTGGTCGCACGGGGCCGAGGTGTCGCACCGCGAGACGTGCCGCCGCTGTGGGGCGACGTGCCGCACGGCGAGCGGCTGGCGCGACGAGGACACGGGCTGGCGCGGCGTCCACGTCGAGTGGATCCTCCCGGGCGAGGACCGCTACACGAGCGACCGTCCCGCGCAGCTCGAGCGGCTGTGCGAGGCCGCGCAGCTCGAGGGCCGCGGGTGCGCGGACAACCTCGACGGGGATTACACGCTGGACGGCACCGATCCGCGCGAGTGGGCCGACGAGCACCGCGTCGTCGCGGAGTACGCGCAAGATCACGGGTACTGGCTCGGCCAGTACGCCGCGACCTACCCGCTCTGCGACGTATTCGGAGCCGAGGTGATCGAGGCGTTCTACGTGGGCTTGCACGCGCGAGCGTGCGAGATCGCCGAGGAACGGGAGGCCCACGGGGCCGCTTGACTGGCACCCCTGACCGGCTCACGACCGGCACCGCGAGCGAGACGCGGCGGGGGGATTGTGAATAGCCGGGGCTCGAGCCCCGTCTACAGGTGACGGGCCCACAGGGCCCAGGAGGTGTGTGATGGGTTGGATCCATATCGTCGTTCGCTATCAGGACCGGGGCGGGCTTGTCCGCGAGTCGGTGGGCTTGCAGGTCCCCGTCGAGACGTGGGGGGACCCGGAAGATCACCCGGACGTGCAGGAGGTCGTGACCTACCTCGAGTCCCGCTGGACCGGGGGCACCGTGATCGTGGGCGTCAGCTCCGAGGGAGGGGCATCGTGATGTACGCAGAACTCCGCGCCTTGCGGGCGCGCCAGCAGGAACTCCGCGTCAATCTCCTCGACGCGTTCCGGCGCTCGGTCCTGCTCGAGGCCCTGACGGCGCTCGGTCGCCGCAAGCGTCCGGTCAAGCTCGCGCGGGCTCTCGCGGACCTCGAGGCCGCGCCCGACAGCTACCGGCGCGAGGTTGCAGCTCGTGCGGCCCTCGACGCGGTCGTCGGCCGCGAGCCCTGGGCACAGCAGCTCGCGGTCGCGCGGCACGTCGAGGCGTACCGGCGACGGGAAGAGGCGCTGTCCGCGGACGTTCGCTGGCTCGACCTCGCCCTCGACCGGCTCGCGGACCTCGAGCCCGTGCGCGCCGGCTCGGCCCGGGTCGTCCTGCGGCGGGTCTACGTCCAGAGCTACGCCACACAGGGGCTCGGCGCGGAGCGGTACGCCCGCGCGAGCGCGGACCTCACCCGCGACGAGCGGGACGGGGTCCTGCGCGCCGAGGAGCGCGAGGCTGGCGTCCGAGTCGTCGTGGAGCGCGAGGCGGGCGTGGGGCGGGGCGCGGAGAGCTACGTCGTCGCGGCCCTGGGCGTCGAGGACGAGGTCGCCGCGGACGTGATCCGTCGCCGGCAGAGCGATGACAGCCTCGCCGCCTGGGTCGCCGCTTGCTGGAGGCGAGGGGCTAATCCGCGCGTCTTCGCGCCCATGCTCCCGCACGGGTATGAGGAACGCCACGGGATCGGGTTCGATGGTTCTATCAAGGGAGGTGCCTCGTGAAGAAGAATGAGACGACGCTGCGTTACGCCCACCCGCTGCCGGCGGGGCACCGGTTCGCGGACCCCGCGGCCCTGCTCGCGTACCTCGACCGCTGCGAGGCAGAGGCGAAGCGCGGGCAGCCCGAGGACGAGGACGACCTCGAGGGGGGGTGCGCGACGTGTCCTATCAGGTGAACCGCTATGCGGGCCCGTGCGCCGTCTGTGGCGCGCGGGTCGCCGCGAAGGCGGGCTGGCTCACCAAGCGAGATGGTGTTTTCGCGCCCCTGCACCTCGCTTGCGCCAAGGGTAGCGCGGCCGTCGATACGTACATCGTCGGCTCGGCGTTCGCGGTCGATGAGTACACGCGCAACGCCCGCGGACGTTGCGAGGACGCACCCTGCTGCGGGTGCTGCACTATCTGAACGAGAGAGCCCCCACGGGGGCAGGAGGTGTCTATGGCAACGCTTTTGAAGGTTGATGGGTCGAGTGTCGAGGTCGAGCCGGGGGGTGCGCTCACCGTCGAGTGGTTGCAGGGGCTGGTCGAGGGGTACGTCGAGCTGGTCCGGTGCGCGGACGGCTCGGCGTTCGCGGTCGATGAGGACGGGGGCCCGCGCGAGGTCCCTTTCAATCCCGTTGCCACGCTCCTGGCTGTCGCCAAGGGGTGCCTGGGTGTGGGCGCGACGGGCCTTCGTGGGCCGGTCGTGTTCCTCTCGTCCGCGGAAGTTCGGAGGTTCCGGTGAGCCCGGGACCCGGATCGGAGGCGCTCGCGGCAGCGTTCGCGAAGCTCGACTGGGACGAGGCGGCGAGGCTGCTCGGCGTGCCCGACGCGCGGTCCTACTGCGTTGCGGTGGATACTGCGCTCTCGTTCGTGAACGACATGGTCCGCGGCGAGTTGGCCCCCCAGGTGGAACGCGACGTAGTGTTCTCCGCGACGGTGGCCTGGGGTGTGACGGTGGGCCTCGACACAGCGCAATTCGCCTCGCTGCTCGCGGTCGCTGCGCGCACGGTGGACCCACCGGAGCCGGGGGTCGTGGAGGCTCTGAACGCCAAGGGCACGAAGCCCGGGGGCGGCGGCAAGGTCGTGCCGTTCCAGCCCCGCGACGTGATGCGTCGAGCTGCGAGCCGGCACCCCGATAGGACGGACCCCTCGACGCGGCGACGGAGGGGGCGATGAAGATCTTGGTGCAGATTGACGCTCGCGCGGCTGTGCGAGCTGGGGGCTCGGTGTTGCGCGGTAGCGCCAGCGTCGAGTGCAACCTCGCGACGTGGACCGAGGGCGAGCGGGAGTGGCTCTCCGCGCGCCTCGACCCGCGCGCCTCGACCCGCGACGAGGTCGTGACCTTCGGGTCGCGGCCCCTGCTGGTCGCGGAGCCCACCGAGGCCGAGGTCCGCGCGTCGGTGGGGCGTTGGATCGCGCGCGAGGCCCGGGAGGCCGCGGACGCCGCGCAAGCGTCTAAGACGGCAGCAGCTCGCTCCGAGGAACTCACCTCGCTGGCGCAGCGGTGGCTCGCGCGCGACTTGAAACAGCAGCGGGAAGAGCGGCTGCTGTCGAACGAGGCCACGCGCGAGGCCCTGCTCGAGGTGATGCTCGAGCCGCTCGAGGGCTGGGGCTACCCGCGGGCGCGTCGAGTGCGCGCGTCGGACCTCGAGCATGAGGACGGGTGCGAGGGCGAAGAGGCGTGGATGGACCTCTGGACGGACACCACGAAGGATGGGATCGAGGGCGACGAGTCGCTCGACCTCTCTTCAGGGGCGTACAACTCGCTCCTGCACTTGCGAGATCTGGCCGAAAGGCTCCGCTCGCTCTATTCCGCGGAGTCGGTGGGCGTCGAGCCGCGCCTCGTGCGCTACCAATGCGATCGGTGCAAGGCCGAGGGGTGCGACGAGGTCGCGTGCGTGCGCCTCGTGTGGGACTCCGGGTTGTCAATCTCGGCTGTGTTCGCTCTGGACTGAGGAGGTGCAAGATGACTGACGGGATTGACGGGCTCGACGTGAAGCTCTCGGACGTGGGTGTGACCTCGCTACAGGCGTGGCATCGCCCTGTGCTCGGATACTGGGAGGTCGTCCTGACGGCTGCGAACCTGCGCCTCGCTATCGAGAAGGGCTTGCAGTACGACTCTTGGCGGGGCCGCGGGCCGACGCTGCTCGACGCCATGCTCGACGCCTTGCACAACCGCGAGATCAAGCGCAACCTACCCCCCGCGTAAGCGGGACTGGGACTGCCTTCATTCAAAGGCCCCGGGGCGAAAGCTCCGGGGCCTTTGTCTTTCAGTCGATGATCTCGCCCTCGATGAAGTCCTCGGCGGCAGCTCGCATCGTGCTGGGGGTCGTCGCGGGGTCGCGGGCGACCTTCAGCAGCTCGAGGCCCGCCTTGGTCGCGCGCAGGAAGCCCGCCCAGTCGAAGGGCTTGCCAGCCGGCGCGGCCTTCGGCGGGGCCTTGGCGAGGTCTGCGTCGAGGTCGAGGCACGCGCGGACCAGCTTGTCGAGCGCCCCGCGGAGGGCTCGGCTCTTGGCTCCCCGCGTCTTGTCGGACGCGCCTTCGCGGTGCGCGCGGCGAAGCTCGAGGTGTGCGCGTGCGACGACGCGCGCGGCGTCCACGACGGCCTTGACGCTCTTCACGCGGCCCCCTCGCGGCGGGCGATACGCAGCAGGACGAGGTAGCCCAGGAGGTCGAGGACTACGTCCTCGCCGGCAGCTTGGCCCCTCGCGAGGCGGGAGAGCTTGTCGTCCAGGCGCACGAGGATCTGCTCCTCTGCGCTCGCGCGCGAGAACACGCGCACGGGCTCGAGCGCGCTGTTCCCATACGCCGTGTTCTTCTCGACCAGCACCTTCGCGAGGGCGAGGCACTCGTCCAGTATCGCGGCCCCCAGGGGCGCGCGTGCGGCGAGCGCCAGAAGCTCCTCAAGTTGTTGGCTGCTGCTACTCACCGGCCCCTCCTTATCGCGTACATTGCAATCCCGATCGCGTCCCAGACGTTGTGGTGGAGGCTCTTGGGCTCGCCCCCCAGCTCGTGCCCGACGAGGGCCCTCTCCGCGTCGGTCAGCAGCGCAGCCGTCCGACGCTGCGTGATGCTCTTGGGGGCGTTGCCCTTCCACGCTCGCGCGGGCACGGCCTCGACCTTGTCGGTGGCGAGGTTGCCGGCAGCGATGCCCGACGACAGCGTGACGCCGATCAGATCGTTCGGGTCGCTCGCCCCGTATGCGGCCATGCGCTCCACGACGATCGCGAGCCCGTCCACAGGCAGCGAGCGGGCGACGAGGGCCTCGCGGATGCCGCGCGCGAGGGCGAGGCCGCGGTCGGTGTCGCTGCGCCCGTCGTCGCGCACGAGCCCGCATCCGACGAGGTGCAGGGTGTTGCCGTCGATCGCGGCCCATCCCGCGTTGCGCCCCGGGTCAATCGCGATGAGCACGCCGGCTCCTTGACGCCCGTGCAATGGCCGCGGCCATGCCCTTGATGCGACTGGTGGGCTGGAGCCCCATCACCCATTGCACGCCCAACCAGAAGTCCTGGCCGAGGTGCGCGAGCCCCGGGTCAGGACGCTCGAGCATCCGACGAATGGCGCGCCGGCTCGGCGGGGCCTCCACGATCGAGAGAGGCGCGCGGGCGGCTGCACCCCGCTGCTTGTTCCTCGCAGCGGCTGCGTCAGCCACCGTCAGCTTCCCGCCCGCCTTCATGCTTTCGTAGGCCGCGAGCTGCTTGTCCTGCGGCAAGCTCGCGAGCTTCGCGGCGGCTGTGAGGCTCACGACGCCCGCCGACACGTCGGCCTGGATGGTCGGGTGCAGTTGCAGAAGCCCGAGGTAGATCGCCAGCATCGACGTGGAGCACGTCAGGTAGGCCGCGACAACCGACCGGGAATGCCCCTGCTCCACCAGACGGGCCGCGGCGAGCGCCGTCTGGAGCGGGTCCTCCTCGAGGTGCCCGCGGTTCGCGAGACGGCTCACCCCGTACAGGTGCGCCTCGCTGCCACGCTTGGGAAGACACCTCACCTCGACAGGCGGCTCACCGTCCGACAGCCGGCGGCGGTTGGCCTCGCGCGCGTGCATGACGCGACGACGGCCGTCCACGACCTCCCACCGTCCCTCCTCGCCCTGACGAACGAACACAGGCTTCTGCACACCGTGCTCGCGGATGCTCTCGACCAGGGCCTCCTCGAGCGGCAGGAACGCCCGCATATCCCACAGGACGTGCTGCCCCCGCTGGTGCGGCGTGTCCACCCCGATAACCACAAGGTCCACGGGGGGCAGCATCAGCAGCGTCTCGCCACGTCCCGGCTTCTTCTCTGCACTCACGGCTTCACCTCGGGCAAGATCGCCACCCACAGCTCGCTGCCTCGCCTACGAACCCACCGAGCCCGCGGCAGCACACTCGCGAGCACCTTCGCGACCACACCTCGGGACAGCGGGGGCTTGACCCGCGTCAACGTCGCCTGGACGAACGTCGGCCCCGACGCGCGTTGCATCGACCTCGCCAGCAGGACCATGCCGTCCTTGGTCGCTCGCAGGTTCTCGACCTCGTGCGCCAGGGGGCGAGGGTCCCAGGACTGGACAACCCACCCCGACAGATTGAACCCGATCACGCTACCACCCTCCGCGCTTCATCGAGCGCAGCCCGTCCCTCGGTGATCCAACCCAGGCGCAACAGCAACAGACCCAGCAGCGACGACTCGCACAACAACCGGTTGCGGAACCGAGCCCGCACAAACAGGCGGGCACCCTGGTCCACCACGCCACCGTCCACGCGATCGAGCCGGCGAGAGGTCGTGATCATCATGCCCACGAGCGAGTCGAGGGCCGCGCATTCGACAGCGAACTCCTCGGCCCACTCCTGCTCGTCGGCCCATGCGAGGCGTTCGTCGCGCGTCAGCTTCCCCCGCGCGCGAGCCCGCCGCCGCCACTCCTCCCCGTAGGTTTCAGCGATCACCTTTCGTCCTCGGCGTCCCGCTCGAGCCCCTTCGCGAGCAAGCGCAGCGCAGCCGCCAGCTCGCGGCGACGGTCCCGTGTCGCGCGCACATGGAACACGACCGGCACGCTCCGCATCACACCCTGCGCCAAGTCGAAAGAGAGCTGAAGATCGGGGTCCTCCGAGTTGTAACTGTAGGAAATATCACCCGTGTCGCTTGACACCGTGCCGGCGTAGTGGGTCTTCAAAGGGCCTCCGAACGGTCCAAATTTGGGACCCAGATCGAGTTTTGCGTTGCCGAGAACGTGGGTTCTCGGCGAGAGTAGGATTCCCAATAAAAATAAGGGTTTACCACCGTTTTGGCAATAGTAATCGGAGGCGCGTTGAGGGCCCAATTCACGGTCCTCATGCGTGCGCTCCGAGGCTCACATGGACGCTCGCGACCCTCAAGGGGCACCCCTGCGGTGCCTTCTCAGCGTGCGGGTTGACGTTTTCTCCCGACAGGAAGCACCGCGGATAGAGTTCTTCGCAGTCGCCTCGTGCCTCCGACACGAGGTGATGGAACGGACACGCCGCGCATCCGAACACGAGCACCGCGTCGGTCTGCTCGTCTTCGTAGCCCCCGGGCTGCGGCACGAGGCGAAGGCGCATCACACGTCCTCCCCTACGCCAGCGAGGCGGGCCGCGGCGTCGAGCGCGTGGCCCTCGTGCAGCCCGCCGATCTCACGCATGACCACGATGCGCGTGCCGGCGTTGGGCGCGTGCGCGAACAGGTGGCGCAGGTACGCAGCCTCGGGCCGCGCACGCAGAGCCTCCACGAGAGCAGCCTCGAGCACGACCCGGTCCTCGCGCACGTTGAGTTCCAACTCGGTCCGCGCATCGAGCACGGCGCGCACCGTCTCGCGGAGCGACGAGCTGCTCGATGCCTTGGGGGCCCGCGCCGAAGGTCGCTTCATCCCAGGTCCCCCCGCTCGAGCGAGGCGAGGAGCATATCCACGGTGGACCCGCGGACCTTGTACTCCTCGGCTGCTGACCAGAGCTTGCTCTTCGCTGCCGCCTTCTCGTCGGAGTGGAACTTGTTCTCCCAGTTGAAGAGCCACGCGATGAGGCTCGACACCGGGACCGTGGGCTCTTCCGCGCGCGGGAGTTCTCCGCACTTCTTCGTCGCCTTCTTCTTCGTCACGTTCAACCCCTTCCGAGTACGAAACACACACAAGCGGCACCGCTCGCGAGGTGCCACCAAGAGTGCCGGCGCGCGTACCGGAACTGCTTGGCGAGGACATAGAACCGCAACGCAACCAGCACGAGCACGAGCCCCGCGCACGCCCACGGCCCCGACCTCGAGGTCGCAGCGAGCACCCCGTTGGACACGATCACACCCCAGGCGAACAGGTAGTCGAGCTTTCGCCAGCGAGACTCCCGGG
Organism: uncultured Sandaracinus sp.; assembly: GCA_903828805.1. Classification (GTDB taxonomy): domain Bacteria; phylum Myxococcota_A; class Polyangia; order Polyangiales; family Sandaracinaceae; genus Sandaracinus. The sequence goes on from CAIKNO010000126.1 coordinate 7,915, forward strand.
CCCGGTGGTACGCGAGCGACACGAGCGCCGAACCCGCGTACAGCAGCGAGAGAAGACTGCCTTGTGCGGCGAGCAGCATCGCTGCCGGCAGGAGGCAGAGCGACGACCACACGACGGGTTCAGAGTAGCGGCGAGCTGTCACGCCCCGTCCTCTTCGTCCTTCTCCTCGACGGACAAGATCAGGTCCTGCTCGGCCCCCGCGAGTGCCGCCATTGCCCGGTGGTAGTCCTCGAGCACACCGAGGTACTCGACAGCGTCCAAGTTGCGGTCCTGCAACCGGCGCACGTCCATCTCGCGCATGAACTTCGCGGACCTGACGTACTTCTCCGCGGCCCGCACCACTCGTTCGCTCATTGCTCCCCCTGCTCTCTCGCGTCTCGGCAGACCTCTTCCGGCGTCCACTTGGATACCGGCCACTTGGTGGAGTCGAGGGCCACCTGAAGCCCCCATCGGGCTCCGCGCACCTCTGCGTCCCCCTCCCCCTGAACGGCGACCTCTGTTGCCATCTCGTAGATGGCGCGAGCAGAATCGGCCTCGGCCTGAAGACGCTCCACTTCATCCATCAGATCGTCCGCAATCTTCTGTGCCTCTGCTTCGACCTGCTCCAGTCGGAACGTCAGGCATCGCACGCACTCCCTGCAAAGGAAGACGCGGGCTCCGCAGTCCGCAGGGTTTACCTCACTCATCCGACCCCCTCGATCTGTCTTCGTTGTCGCGTTCGCGCCGTGCGCACGCGGCGCAGAGGATCATCAACGGCAGCCAGTCATAAACGCGGACCTTGCATCCGCAAGCCATGCACGCGTACGTGCCGATGAACTCACGGCTCACGGCTTCGCCTTGTCATCGGGCCGCTCGGGCGCGTCAAGATTCCAAGACGGCAGCTTGTCGAACTCCCTGGAGACCCGCTTGTACTCAGCTTTGAAGGCATCGTAGGCCTTGGAGGCTTCGATGCCGGCCTCGACGCAGAGAAGCGCCGCGCCGAAGACGGTCATGTAGGCGGCTCTGGGCGTGACCTTCCCGAGCAGCGCCTGCTGCGTTCGGAGGTGCGCTCGCGTGAGAAGACGCTCGTCGTCGGTCGCGACGAACTGCTTGGAGGGGTTCGGGGTCGGGTCCACGACACCCACGGGCTCCGCCTTGAACTTGTGCTTTCGGCTGCGGGGGGTCACTTGCTCTCCTCGATCCCAAGCGCCCGAACGGCGTCGCCAACAGCCTCTGCCCAGTCGTGTCCGCCAGTCCATGACGCATCGCGCGAGAGCAGGAGCCCTCTGAGCGCGGCGCGAAGGGTCTGCGTCTCACGGCTCCATTCGCGCATGGCGTGGTCGCCGCGTGACTGATCGTCGAACCACTGGCTGTTGCTCATTCCTCGTGCTCCCACTGTTCGATGCAGTTGGCGATGGCGAGGGATGAAAGCATGAGGTGTTTCGCCCTAATCCATGCGACGATCCGCTGGCGCTCCATGAACGCCTCGTTGTGGATCGCCTGCTCCGCGTCGGCCTCGGCGTGGTCGAGGCGGGCCTTGAGTTCGTCGCGCTCGCGCTCGGCCTTCTCGGCCCGCGCTTCCTGTCGGCGTCCCACGTCGCAGGCGTTCGCGAAGTCCGCCCGCGCCTCGTCGCGCTCTTCCACGACCTTCATCGCGAACACGGACCACGTTCCTTCACCCGGACCGTCAAGCACGCTCATCGTCCTCTTCTCTCTTCATCACGGCCGCGGGCTCGGTGCCGTCGCCGTCACAGGCGGGGCATACGCTATCGAACGCCATGCCCTGCCCGCGGCAGTACGAACACGCGGGGGCCGAACGCTGGCACGCCGCGAAGGGGGGCACCGAAAGCTGGTGGCGAAAGAACCACGATGCGCTCACGAGGGCCCCCAACAGGCGAGCAACGCCACGAGCACAACCAACAGCGCCGGCACGCTGTCCCACAGCAACTCGATCACCTCTTCGCGCTCCATCACTCCCTCACCATCGGCGGCACAGACCACGGCAACTCCCGGCCGAACTCTGCGAGAACTTTCGCGGGGCCCTCGGCGCGACCCTCGGCGTCCAAGATCGCCGCAACGCGCATCACAGACTCGGCCACCATCGTCGCGGGGCTCGCCGGGACGAGTTGCGAGGCGTCGTCAACCTTCGACAGCGACGACCGCACCCGGACGACCGGCTCGCGGACGTACTCGCTCGGCCTGACGTTGATCGAGATCTCCCTCGGCACCCCGCCCTCGATGCGCGCCTGGGCTTCGTAGACGTGACGCAGCGACGACACCGAACTGGGCTGGTGCCAGGACTGCGCTGCGAACCACTCCCGCGTCGGGCCCGACAGCCACGCCACAGCCGGCTCCCCCGTCGCGAGCCCGCCCTCGAGCGCGTATGCGCCCACGGCCCCCGTCTCCGCGTGCGCGAGGTACACAGCGACCGAACCGAACAGCATCCCGCGCCAACGGGCGCTCGACACAAGCTCCACCCGGCCGGCGAGCCAGCCTAGCCTCTGACTGTACTTCGCGTTCCACGCCTCGACCGAGGGCAGAAGATGGTCCGCGCCCCGCACGACGCCGATCACCGTGCCCTGGTCCCGCACCCCATGCGGCGGCAGCGCAGTCCGAACCAGCAACTGAGGCGCGACGAACGAGTGCGCCCCCTTGCCGTACCTCGTGTGCAGCGTGTTCGCGACCCAGTAGTCCAGCACCCACGCTGGATGCGACGGGTGCGAAGCAGCCTCCTCGAGCACCGGGGCGTCGAGCACCGTGCCGAAGAGCTGCACCTGGGCGACAACAGGCAGAGCCGCGCCCACAGCACGAGCAAGCTCCGGGGTGGGACGGCTGCGCGCGTCGGGGAACGCCACGCGCAGCAACGACAACAACGTCTTTTCGGCCTCGTGCGTCACGGAGCACGTTCGTAGCCCACCTGTACCACGCCGCGCAAGGGGGGACGTGAAAGAGCGAGCCCCGACGCGCGAAAGAAGGGGGGTAAGTCCCGCGCGTCGAGGCTCTCGCGGGGAGGCCCTCCCGCTGCCGCAAGGATTCCGCGGCAGTCTAGATAGCGCACGCACGACTGCCCCGTAGATTCAGCCGATGGACTGGCAAGACTTCATCGGCCCTGTCTCTGGTGTCATCGTGGCGGTTGTTGGTTTACGCAGGGCTCAGACGATCGCTTCCGGTCATCAAGCGGAGATCCGAGAGGAAGGCGCTGCCGCAGTCGTTCCGCAACTGCGAGAGCGTCTGGACGCGCAGGACAAGCGCATCGACGAGTTGCGAAACGAGGTGGCCGAGTGCGAGAAGCGCAGCGCCGACTTCGTTCGCCAGCTAACCGAGGTGCA
>CAIKNO010000127.1 GCA_903828805.1 uncultured Sandaracinus sp.
CGGCGTCGTTGATGGGTCACTTGGCGACGAACGTCGAAGGCACGAGGGCCGCCGACCTCGTGAAGCTCCACGGTCGGCGGTTCACGATCGAAGAGACGTTCCGAGACGAGAAGGACCTGCGTTTCGGCATGGGCCCGCGCGCCACCCACATCCGCAGTGCTACGAGGCGCGACCGACTGCTGATGTTGATCGCGATCGCCGTCGCGTTCCTGACGCTGATCGGGACCGCGTTCGAGCGCGCCGGAATGGATGCCTGGCTTCGAGCGAACACCGTCAGGCGGCGCACTTACTCGCTGTTCCGACAGGGTGCGTACTGGTACCGGTGTGTCCCGACGATGCACGACGAGTGGTTCGAAGGACTGATGTCTGCGCTCGCCGAGGTGCTCGACGAGCATCAGGAATTGGCCGAGATGCTCGAAAAAAAATCTGAGGGGATGCGTCAGATGCGCGCCTGCACGACCGTTCGAGGGGCCAACCTCGGGCCGTAGCCTTTTCGCGACCCTCGACCTCTACGCCGCCTACGAGGTGGCTCGCCCGAAACCGGCGATCAGGCCGCGGCCGTCGCGATCACGTCCCCGCAGATCTCGAAGACCGCTTCCACCGGCGAGATCGAGAGCGCCCACCGCACGATCCCGCAAAAGCGCCTCAAGCTGCCCGTGCTTGGTGGCGACGGGACACGGTGAACAGCATGCTCGGCCCCCGGGTCCTCCGCGCCCACGGATGGTGGAACGAGTACTGGAAACACGCGGCCTGACCAACCGCTGGCGATCACACCCCCAGAGGGTCGGGCAGTTGACCCCGACGGCGTTCTACGGGACACCTTCCCCCGATGCCGAGACGTGAAGGCGTGACGACTTCCAGCGACACGGCGGAGTCGGTCGACGCGCTCTCTCGAGTCGCGGGGGGGCGTGTTCGCGCAGCGAGGGTCGGCGTGGGCCTGTCGCAGGTCGCCCTGGCGAAGCGTGCGGGCGTAGCGCGGCAGACGCTGGTCCTTCTTGAGTCGGGCCATCTCCGGCCGCGGCTCGACACGCTCGGGCACCTCGCCGATGCGCTGGGCGTTCCGGCCGCGCTGTTGGTGTCGCCCGATCCCGCTGTCGAGCGCGAACAACTCCGCGAAGCGATCGATCACCTGTCCGACGAGGCACTCTTCGCCGTCGCGCTCGTCGTCAGGTCGCTCCGAGCAGGTACGACGAAGCCCGCGTCGACCCGCGTCGAGCGTCGCGACGACGGTGCGAAGAAGCGTACCTCTCGAGTCCGTCGCCGGAACTGACGCGCCGGCGTCGTCCCGTCCGGATCTCGGGCCGATGATGGGGCCGATCACGCCGCGAGGGGCCTTGCCGGTCGATCCGAGGTAGCGGTGCATGGGTTCGACTGGTGTCCCGGCCTGCCCGTGCTGGTCCCGAAGGTTCTGCTCGCCATCATGGAACGACGCGTCTCGTTACGCGACGCCGTGCCGCACGGTGCACTTATCGGCAACGACCTGCCGCGTCCGCGGCTCGCGCACGGACATGCGCGGGCAGTTGATGTCGTGGGTGATTTCGAGGCTACGGTGCGGCTCGGTGTGCCCGATGTGTCAGGAAGGGTATCGTCTCTCTTGATGGCGTGGTGACCCATCAACGACGCCGGGAGGCGTGACGCTGCCGCGGGACGCAGCCTCCGAGATGGAGGTGCGGTTCGATGTCGGCAGGTCGGAAGATCACGGACGCGCGGGACGCTCGGGCGTGTCTGATGGCGGCGAAGTCGGCGGAGATGGCGCGCGCCGAGTGGGCCCGGGCGAACGGGGTCGACGGGCGCTCGCTCCACGCTTGGGACCTGAATCTGTCGCGCCGGGACGAGGTCGCCGAGGCCGCGCCGCGGCTCGTGGAGCTCGTGCCCGCGCCTGCCGCGCAGTCTGCGCCGCGGTACCTGGTGCGCGTGGGCGGGTTCGCGGTCGAGATCGGCGACGACTTCGACGAGGCGACGCTCCTCCGGCTCGTGCGAGCGCTCGGCACGTGCTGAGCCTTCCGCCGACGGTGCGGGTGTTCGTCGTACTCGAGCCGGTCGACATGCGCGGCAGCTTCGACGCGCTCGCAGGCGCGGTACGGCGGCTGCGGCTCGACCCGGTCGACGGGCACCTCTACTTCTTCCTCAACAAGCGGCCACGGATCGCCAAAGTCATGTGGTTCGACGGGTCCGGTTGGTGCGTGCTCGCGAAGCGGCTCGAGGCCGGGAGCTTCCAGCTGCCTGCGCTCTCGACCGAGGAAAATCGGGTCCAGATCGACGGCGCGACCTTCGCGTCGCTGCTGGCGGGGATCGACTTCACCGCCGCTCGTGCGGGTGGTACCGCCGTTCGTCGGCGAGCGCGGCGCGGTAGGGGATCGACACGGAGCGCGCGGCGTGATCTCGTCGCCGCGGGCTCGTCGACGTGGCCGCACGTCAGCGCGAGAACGCTTCGCTTCAGGCTGAGCTCGCGACTGCGGTGGCCACGATCGGGCTGATGGGGGCACAGCTCGCGAAGCTGAACGACCGCGTCGAGGAGCTCCTCGCGGTCGCCCAGCGCAAGCAGCGCAAGCCCGCAGCCGTCTCGGAGAAGCAGCCCGAGCCGCCGCCCGTCGTCGGTCTCGAGGCACAGCAAGCCTTCGACGCGCGGCCCGCGCCGCCGACGCTGCCGACGAAGCCCGACACGGTGAAGCGCGAGCCGAAGCGCACCGGCCGCAACGCGGTGCCCGCGCACCTCGAGGTCGACGACCACCTGCTCCGCCCCGACGCCTGTGAGCGCTGCGGCGGCACCTCGCTCGACGTCGTCGACGAGGTCGTCGAGGAGAA
>CAIKNO010000128.1 GCA_903828805.1 uncultured Sandaracinus sp.
CGGCCCGGCGGGCTGCGGCGATGCCCGAGCGCCTCGCCGCGCTCGCACAGATCTTCGATGCTGACCTCGTCGAAGCAGGCCTCGATGCGGCGGCTCACTTCCGCGAAGGCTTCCTCCGTGACCTGTCGGCTCGTCGCGTCTCCCTCGGGGGTGATCGGCTGCTCGTCCTTCGGGGACGAGACGGCGATGGGACCCTCGAGGGCACGCACGATGTCTCCCAGCCGGATCTCACCGGCCGCCCGCGCGAGCTGGTATCCGCCGCGCGGGCCTCGCTTGGATGCCACGAGCCCGGCGCGCTTCAGGGCCTGGAAGATCTGCTCGAGGAAGCGCGGCGGGATCTCCTGCCGCTCGGCGATCTCCTTGATCTGCGTGGCCCGACCTTCGTTGTGGAAGGCGATGTCGAAGATCGCCCGCACGCCGTACCGGCCCTTGTTCGAGAGCTTCAAGCGCGAACCTCATGAGGCGACCGTTCGGTCACGACCGACCGCGGAAACCCGACCACAGGCCGTGCGACGCGCGCGGGCCGGACAGAGGTATGAATTCACCCATCGATGTTGTCAAGAATGTTGGTGGCCCTGTGCAGCTCGACGGTTTCGCGATAGCGTCGGGTCCTCCAATCAGGGGGAAGCGTGCGGTTCTGCGAGCAATGTGGAGCGCGATACCGGGGGTCCCCGACGGCTTGCCCGCTCGATGGGAGTCGTCTTCGGGAGCTTCCGGATCCCCTCGTCGGGCGAACCATCTCGGGGCGATACACGCTCGACGAGAAGATCGGCAGCGGCGGGATGGGCACGGTGTACCGGGCGCACGAGGTGGCGACCGGCTCCGCGGTCGCGCTCAAGTTCCTGTTGCCCGAGCTGGCGCTGGACCCCGCTCACCGCACCCGCTTCCTCCGGGAAGCCGCCGCGGCGAAGCGCATCGACCACGAGAACATCATCGACGTCATCGAGGTCGGCGACACCGAGGACGGCCTCGTCTACCTGGTGATGGAGATGCTGACGGGCGTCTCGCTCGAGGCGGAGGTTCAAAGGGGACCGATGGCGCTGTCCCGGGCGGTCGCGGTGGCGATGCAGTGTGCCAGCGCCCTCGCGCGCGCCCACGAGCTCGGCATCGTGCATCGGGACATCAAGCCCGGAAACATCCAGCTGCTCGAGGCTGCGGAGGGGCCACCCACGTTCGTGAAGATCCTGGACTTCGGCCTCGCGCAGATGCGGGGGGAGCTTCGCCTGACGGCGAGCGGCGCGATGTTCGGGACGCCCGAGTACATGGCGCCGGAGCAGGCGCGCGGCGCTCCGGTCACGGGGCTCGCTGATCTCTACTCGCTCGGCTGCGTCTTGTTCGCCCTCGTGTCGGGTGCCCCGCCTTTTCGCGGCACCTCGGCACCCGATCTCATCCTGCAGCATCTGCGATCCCCGGCACCCCGCCTGGGTGGGATCGTGCCCGGCGTGCCCCCAGCGCTCGACATGCTCGTGGACAAGCTGCTGCAGAAGGAGCCGCAGGCCCGACATCGCGACGGCTTTCATCTCCTCGAGGACCTTCGCCGGGTCGTCCTCGGGCGCGCGGACGCCCTCGCGAAGACGGCGGAGGTCCCGGCCCAGGCGCCCTCCCGGGGCTCCCGAACCGACCACGCCGTCCCCAGCCCGGGAAGCATCCTCCCGCTCGGCTGGGAGCAGCGGGCGGCGCTCTTCCGCACGATGGTCGCCCGGGCCGTGGCCTCGGGGACGTCCGCGCCCTGGCTGGAGCAGGCCGCAGGGGAGGTGGAGCAGCGGATCGACGAGGTGAGGCGGATCGAGGCCCAGCTCGCCCAGGTCGGTGAGGAGACCGCCGAGCAGGACTCGGCGGCTCGTCAGTTGCGGTTGCGGTTGGGCTCCGCGATCGATGCGCTCGGGGCCGACGAGTCCCGGGCGTACCGCGAGGTCGAGCGCGTCGACGTGGAGCTCCGGGCCGCGCGGGAGCGGTGGCGCGCGGCCGAGGCGGAGCTCGCCCCCAAGCTCCACGCGTTTGGCGCGCAGCGGGTGGTCGACCGCCAGCTCGCCAACGCCCTGCGCGAGGCGGGGGCGTCGGCATCACGCTGGCTCGAACACGAGGCGCTCGTTCAGGCTGGTGCCAGCGCCCTCGAGCGGGCGCAGACGACCCAGGACGACCTGCGATTCCAGCTCGCGCAGCTCAAAGGGCGGCTCGCGATGATCGCCGTCGACCACGGCCATGCGCATCAGAAGCGGCGAGACGCCGCCGCCGCGTTGATGCACGCCCGCGACCACCACGTGGATGCGATCCACGCGCGGGCGACTGCGCTGCTCGAACACTTCGGCCGGCTTCGTGGATACGAGGAGGTCGTCCGCGCCGCCTCGATGCCGCCCGAACGATCCTCGCGTTGAGCGCGCGCTGCAGAGGGCCTGGCCGGGTCGCCCGGCCGCGCCTTCACTCCGCGGCTTGCTGCACGGCGCGTCGCGCGATGCCGCCGTCCGCTGCGGTGTCGTCGACGGCGCCGTGAACGCCGATCGCCGCGCGGCTCAGGATGGCCTCGCAGAGGTCCTCGAAACCATATCCTGCCCCGGCCGCGATCTTCGGCAGCAACGAGGTCGGCGTCATCCCGGGGATGGTGTTGACCTCGAGCACGTATTCGTTCTCCCCCTCGGTCACGAGGAGATCGACGCCGGTGGCGCCCGTGCATCCGAGGGCGCGGTGGGCGCGCTCGGCGAGGTTCAGCACGCCCTTGTAGCGGGTCGGCGCGAGCCGGGCCGGGTAGTGATAGTCGCTCCGGCCCTTCGTGTACTTCGACTTGTAGTCGTAGAACTCGCCCTTCGGAACGATCTCGATGGCCCCGAGGGCGCGCCCGTCGAGGACCGCGACCCGGATCTCCTTGCCGCCGACGAAACGCTCGACCAGCACGGAACGATCGAAGCGTGCGGCGTCCTCCACGCGGGCACGCAACTCGGCCATGTCTCCCGCCTTGCCGGCGCCCACGCTCGACCCGGAGCGACGCGGCTTCACGAAGACCGGAAATCCGAACGAACCGTGGAGCTCTTCGAGGCGGTCGAGCGCGTGGGACTCCACCGAGTAGTACGGAGGCGTCGGCACGTTGTAGAGGCGGAACAGTTCCTTGCTCTTGATCTTGTCCATCGCGAGCGCGCTCGCGAGCACATCGGACCCCGTGTAGGGGATGCCGCGCATCTCGAGGAGCCCTTGGATGCAGCCGTCCTCGCCGAAGGGACCGTGCAGCGCGAGGAAGGCGACGTCGATGGGGGTCTGCCGCAGGGTGCGGTCGATGTCGCGGTCGACGACGATCCGCACCACGTCGTGGCCGCGGGCCGCGAGCGCGTCGTGGATGGCCTCGCCGGTCTTCATGGAGATGTCTCGCTCGGGCCCGAGACCGCCCATCAAGACCCCGACGCGTCCGAACTGCTTCTTCTCTGCGACGTTCATGTGCACTCCTCCGTCGGCGCCGTGCTTGTGGGCAGAGCGGCGCATCCTGCGGCGATGTCTCGCAGGGACCGAGCCAGGGCTCGGGACTGCGGGGTTCGAAGCGAAACCGGCCCCGTGGTCGGCACCGTTCCGTGTCCGGCTGGACACGCAACCGATGCCGCACGTTCACCCCATTACGTGGGTGCGATGGACCCGTCAAAAAAAACGCGCGCGGTTCGAACGGGGCCCGCGCTCAGTTTCCCGCGTATTGAAGGACCGGGTAATCGTAGAAGCCCCCGCCGCGCGCCACGATCGTGACGGGGATGGTCTGACCTCGACGGACGTCGAGTGCTGCGCGCGCCTGCACCGGCATGAAGACGAGGTCGGCCCACGCTTCCCCGGCCGCATGCCGACACCGGATCGTCATGCGGTTCTGAACCCCCGCCGGGTAGTTCCGACGTCGTGCATCGCCGGCGTCGAGAATGTCGATGTCGCCCACGTGGCTCACCGCGCACTGCTGGCTCGAGCCGACGAGGCCCGGGTCGGTCTGCACGGCGCGGAGGTCGAACGCCGCGGGGAGGGCGGTCCCCGACGAACGGCTCGGCTCGGAGGACGGCCGCCCGGGCGCGGGGCCGACGACGGCCACGAAGTCGACGATCGGGTAGTCGAAGAAGCCGCCGTCTGCCCGCGCGAGGCGAACCCTGATCCGCGTGCCCACCTGGACTTCGGAGGCGCGGGCCGCGCGCGTGACGTCGAAGGCGAGGTCCGCCCAGCTCTCGCCGGTCGTCGACGTGCACTGGATGGACATCCGGTGCGTGATCCCGGGGCCGTACGCCGTTCGAGGGGCCTCCTGCGCGCCGAGCTCGAGCGGCTCGAGGCGGCCGACCGCGACGACGTCGCAGACCTGCTCGGTGCCGAGATGCACGCCGGGCTGAACGCGCAGCAGCCGGATGTCGAACCCGCTGCCCGGCGCGTCGATGCCGCGGTCGCCGAGCTGCACCGCGGGGCGGGACTCTTCGAGCGTTCCCCCGGTCTCCCGCGCCGCGCTGCCCGGTGCGTCCGGCGCCACGTCGGTGTCCGTGTGGATGAAGGGATTGACGCAGCAGGCCTCGAGCGAGGCCGCGGCGAGCACCAGGACCACCAGCAGCGAGGCAGGGTGCAGCACGGGGGGCCGGGGTACGACCTGCGTGCGCAGGTGTCAACTGCGGGCGGACCCCACCACGTGCCCCCGTGCAGCGGACATGATTTGCGACCCGCGGCGGCGCCGAGCCCCCGCGTTGCAGCGCGGGGGTCGGGGTGATAGCGTGCCGCCGCCCGAGCGAGCGCGGACAGGCCGCTTCCCGGGGCGTTAATCGAATTCGCATGCGCCGCGCTTCCTCAGGGACGCCGCCGTGCTTCGCTGATGGAATCCATGACGTTTACTGAAGCTGCGGTCGAGATCCTCCGGCTCGTGGGCCGGCCCCTCCATTACAAGAAGATCACCGAGCTCGCGATCGAGCGGAATCTCCTGAGCCACGTCGGCAAGGCCCCCGAGCTCACGATGAGTTCCCGCCTGGCGACGATGGTCAAGAAGGACCGCGGGGACGAGCCCGTGATCAAGGTCAAGCCTGGGGTCTTCGCCCTTCGCGAGTTCACGCCCGAGATGATGGCGCTCGCGGACTCGGACGAAGAGGTCGACCTGTCGCAGTTGCCGCCGCCGTCGGCCACTCCGCCCTCGGCGATCCACGCGTCCGTGGCGTCGTCGACGGAGGACGTCGAGCTCGAGATCGACGTCGAAGGCACCGAGACGGGCGACGCGTCGGGCACGGAGCCCGCGGTGTCGAAGCCGGCGGTCGCCAAGCGCACAATGCCGGGGTCCGAGGTCTTCCCCGAGGAGGCGGACGACGACGAGCCGATCCTCGCGGGGCTCGATGACGACGAGGACGACAAGGCCGGCGACAAGCGCGGTCGTCGCGGTCGGCGTCGCCGTGGGCGGCGCGGTGACGGTGACGAGGGTGGTGAGTCCGTCGAAGGGGCCGAGCCGTCGGCCGCGGAGGCGCCGACTCCGGCCCGTCCCGAGCGCGGCGAGCGGCCGCGCGATCGCGAACGTGACCGGGGGCGTTCCGACCGTGATCGTGACCGAGACCGTGATCGCGACCGTGATCGCGACCGTGACCGTGATCGGGGGCGTCCGGACCGCGAGCGCTCCGACCGCGACCGGGCGAACGCGCCGCGGCCCGCACCCATGGACATGTCCCGCGAACCCCAGCAGGACGACCTGCTCGGTCGGGATCTTTCGGACGCTGTGGCCTCGGTGCTCGGCTTCGGCGATCCCCGGCCGATGAGCTATGCGCAGATCGCGGAGGAACTCGTGCGTCGCGGTCGCCTCGTGGGCGAGGCCGCGGCCCTTGCGCCGAGCGTCGCGGCGGCCGTTCGTGCCGACGCGGGGCGTCGCGAGCGGGCCCGTTTTCGGCACGTCGAGGGGCGCGTCGCGCTCGTCGATTGGTACTTGCCGCGCGACGCGGTTCGTCAGGAGAGGGACGCCGTCCGCTTCGCGGAGCGTCAGCGAGACCAGGTGCGGCGCGCGTTCCTGCGAAAGCTGCAGGAGCTTCCGACTGCAGGGTTCGTCGAGCTCCTCGCGACGTGGTTGAACGCCGAGGGCGTCAGCGGGCTTCGCGCGGTGCGCCGGCCGGGGAGTTCGCCGGCCGAGATTCATCTCGCGGGGTTGCTGCGCCGAGGGCCGGAGGAGACGCGGATCGCGCTGCTCGTGCTGAGGGATGGACGCGAAGCGCCGCGCGAGAAGGTCGTGGAACTGCGCGGATCGCTGCACCACTACGGCAGCGCGAGCGCGGGCTGGATCGTGACGACGGGGCCCGCCGCGCGTGCCGCCCAGGAGGAGGCCTCGGTCGCGGGCACGACGCCGATCGCCCTGTTCGACGGGATGGCGCTCGCCGAGGCGATGGAGGCCCGACGCATCGGGCTCGTGCCGGTCTCGCTTCCGATCTCTGCCATCGATCTGGACCTGCTCGACGCCCTGCGTGGCGCGCCGGAGGCCATCTCGCGGGGCCCCGACGAGCGCGGCCGCGATGAGCGCGGCCGTGACGAGCGCGGTCGCGATGAGCGCGGTCGCGACGAGCGCGGCCGCGATGGGCGTCGAGGCGGCCAGGAGCCGCGTGACGAAGCCCCGCCGGTCGCACCGTCGATGGCGTCCCCGGATGCCGAGCCGGAGGCGTCTGGAGTGTCGGCGGACGAGTCGTCTCCGGTGCCGGCTGCGTCCGGTGCTCCGGCTGCGACGGGCGCACCGACGTCCGAGGAGGGAGGCGGCCGTCGCCGTCGCCGTCGCCGCCGCCGCGGAGGCGGTGCAGGCGGCTCGATGGCGCCCGATGGCGCGGCGGGCCTCGCCGGTGAAGACGAGGGCGAGGAAGGCGACGAAGGCGCGGAGCCTGCCGGACGCGACGGTGAGGCCTCCTCCCCCGTACCGGCGACGGACGCCGATGCGGGCGGCGGTGATTCGGGCGGCGGTCATGCGGGCGGCGGTGATGCCGCCACGGAACCGTCCGATCCGAGCGCGGCCGAACCCGAGGGCCCGACGGACAGCGAAGACGACCAGGCCGGCGA
>CAIKNO010000129.1 GCA_903828805.1 uncultured Sandaracinus sp.
GCGGCTCCTCTACGTGCCGGGGCACGCGGGCGTCGCCGGCAACGAGCGGGCGGATGCCCTCGCGCGCGCGGCCGTGACGGCGCGGCGCTCGAGCGGGTGGCAGGTCGTGAAGGGGACGAAGGACTGAGGGGGCGCGCCGCTCAGCCGAGACGGCGGGCGGCGTCGGCGAGGGTGACGAACGTGTACCCGTGCCGCCTGAGGGTCGCGATGGCGCTCTCGAGCGCGGCCTCCTTTGAGCGCGCGCTGCGCCTCAGGTCGGGCTGGTGGGGCTTCAGCCAGCCGAGGCCGTCCTCGTCGGCGTCGGCGAGGTCGATGCCGTGCAGCTCGAGGTTCACGAGCGGCCTTCCGACCGCGAGCTCCGTGAGCACCCGGGCGCCCGCGGCGCCGCTCAGCACCACGCTCGTGCCGATGTACGGCATGCGGCCCGCCCCGTCGCGCGTCACGCCGATGGGCAGCTCGAGGATCCCGCGGCCCCGCGTCCAGTACGGCGTGCCGCTGCGGTACGGGTCGGCGGGGGCGAGCAGCACACGGGGATCGTCCACGAGGCTGCGGCTGCGGCGTCCGCGCGCCCGGATCGCCGCGATCGCGAGGGTCTTGGCGCTGAAGTACGCCGGGCAGGGGAACACGCTCGAGTCGTAGAGGTACCCCAGCTCGTCGAGCACCGAGAGCACGTCGTCGGTGAGGGTGTAGCCCGGGGCGCGGAACCCCACGGGCGGCGCGCCCGTCACCCGCTCGATGGCCTCGCTTCCGCGCAGGACGTCCATCCGCACCTCGTCGCGGCTGCGGCGCGTGAGGTCGTAGAAGTGCGAGTACGAGTGGTTGGCCACCTCGTGACCGGCCGCGTGGAGCCCGCGGACCGCGGCCGCGTTCTCGGGGCGCTCGAGGTCTGCGCCGATGGCGAAGAACGTCGCAGGGACGCCTTGCCGCGCGAAGAACTGGGCGAGCCTCGGGACCGCGCGGTCGTGGATGGCGTTCGCGCACTCCGACGGCACGTCGAGGCCGTGGATGGCCGCGTAACATCCGATCTCGTCGAGATCGACCGAGAGGGCCGCGAGCTTCACCGCGGGCTCAGCTCTCGATGCGGATCGCCCACACGAGCCGGCCCACGGCCTTCAGCACGTTCGGCACGCGCCGGAACAGGCCGATCGTGGGGACGCGCTTCTCGAGCACCCGCACCGGGATCTCGCGGACGGGGATGCCCGCGCGCTCGGCGCGGATGACGAACTCGCTCGCGAACATGTCGCGGTCGACGATGCAGGCGTGCACGATCGGCAGCAGCGCCTCGCGCCGGAACGCCTTGAGGCCGTGGGTGTCGGTCCCGGTGAAGCCGAGCGAGACGCGGAGCATCCCGTTGACGACCTGGGTGCCCATGCGGCGCATGAACGGGCGCTCGTCCGACGCGCCGCGCATGGCCTTGCTGCCGACGACCAGGTCGGCGCGGCCGCCCTCGAGCACCTCGAGCGCGCGCTTGTAGAAGTCGGTGTCGCAGAGGTCGATCTCGTCGCAGACGACGTACTCGCCGCGGGCCTCGAGCATCCCGCGCTTGAGCGCGCCGCCGTAGTTCGGCTGTCCGAAGCTGAACGTGCGGACCTGCGGGAAGCGGGCCGCGAGCTTCTCCGCGAGCTCGACGGTCGCGTCGCGCGACCCGTTCTCGGCGATGATCAGCTCGTAATCGCCCTCCTTCCAGCCCAGCGAGGCGAGGCGGTCGATGAGGTCGAGCACCGCCGACTGGAGGATCGGCTCCTCGTTGTAGACGGGAATGACGATGCTGTAGCGGGGGGTCGTCGTGGTCATCGGCGGCCGGAACTTCCCCCCGAGTTCCGGCCTCGTCAAGCCCTGGGCGATGCCCCCGCACGGGGCTATCGTTGGCCCCCATGGAGCGCGTTCGTCACCTCATCGTCGGAGCAGGCATCTCGGGGCTCGCGTACGCGGACCGGCTGGGGCGCTCGGAAGACCTGCTGGTCCTCGAGGCCGACCGGGAGATCGGCGGCTACTGCAAGACCCAGGTGCAAGACGGGTTCACCTGGGACTACTCCGGCCACTTCTTCCACTTCAAGCATCCGGACATCGAGCGCGACCTCGTGTCGCGGATGACGGGGCAGAAGATCCTCTCGATCGTCAAGGACAGCCGCATCCGCTGGGGCGAGGGCTGGATCGACTTCCCGTTCCAGAAGAACATCCATCAGCTGCCGCGCGAGGAGTTCCTCGAGTGCCTGGTGGACCTGCGGTTCCGCGACAAGGCCGCCCGGCCCGCGAGCTTCCGCGACATGCTCTACGCGAAGTTCGGCAAGGGCATCGCCGAGAAATTCCTCGTGCCCTACAACGAGAAGCTCTACGCGACCGACCTCGCCGCGCTCGACGTGGACGCGATGGGGCGCTTCTTCCCGTACGCCGACGAGGACGAGATCCTCCGGAACTTCACGAGCCCCGACAACGCCTCGTACAACTCGCACTTCACGTACCCCGAGGGCGGGGCGATCCAGTACGTGCACGCGCTCGCGTCCGGCGTCGATCCCGGGCGCATCGCGCTCTCCGAGGCCGTCGTGTCGGTCGACCTGAAGCGCAAGGTCGCGACGACGACGCAGCGCGAGATCGGGTTCGAATACCTCGTGAGCTCGGCGCCGTTCACGAAGCTGCTCGGCCTGACGGGGCTGCCGCACGACCCCTCGGTGTACACGTGGAACAAGGTCCTCGTGTTCAACCTCGGCTTCGACCGCAAGGGCCCCGAGGGCATCCACTGGGCGTATTTTCCGCAGCGGGCGCTGTCGTTCTACCGCGTCGGGTTCTACGACAACATCTTCGGCGCCGACCGCATGAGCCTCTACGTCGAGCTGGGGTACTCGAAGGACGCGGTCATCGACGACGCCACGGTGGAGACGATGCGCGCGCGGGTCCTCGAGGACCTCGCGCGGGCCGGGCTCGTGGACGGGCACCGCCTGGTGTCGTGGCACTCGGTGGTGATGGACCCCGCGTACGTCCACGTGACGTCGGGCTCGCTGCGGGACGTGGCGGCGAAGAAGCGAATCCTCGAGAGCCGCGGCGTGTATTCGATCGGCCGCTACGGCAGCTGGACCTACTGCAGCATCGAGGACAACGTCGTCGAGGCGCGGGCGCTCGCCGACACCCTGCTGACCCCCTGGCGGACCTGAGCCCAGCCATGGCCTCCGACCCCTTCGCGAAGCGTGTCTCCCTCGGGGCGATGGCCCACCGCGAGGGCCGGCTCGACGACGCGGAGGCGGCCTACCGCGCGGTGCTCGCCGCGTCGCCGCGGCAGGTGGACGCGCTCTATCTGCTCGGCATGCTCGTCGGCCAGCGGGGCGCGTCGGGCGAGGCGACGGCGCTGCTCGAGCGGGCGCTCGCGCTCGCGCCTGGCCGCACCGCGGTGAGGCTCGGGCTGGTGCCGCAGCTGCTGCGCGCAGGCCGCGTGTCCGACGCCCTCACCCACGCCGAACGCGCGGTCGCGGAGGCGCCCGCCCAGGCCCCCGCGCACCACGCGCTCGGGGACGCGCGCCTCGCTGCGGGCGAGACCCTCGCGGCGGTCGAGAGCTACCTCGCGGCGGCGCAGCTCGACCCCACCCGGCGGGCCTCGTTCGAGAACGCGGGGGTCGCCCTGCGGGACCTGGGCCTGCTCGGCGACGCGACGTGGTGCTTCGCGGAGGCGGGGCGGCGCGGCCCGCCGTCGGCGCCGCTGCTCGCGAACCTCGCGGGCCTCGTCAAGGACGCGGGGCGCATCGACGAGGCGCTCGCGCGCTACCGCGAGGCGCTCGCGCTCGAGCCTTCGCTCCCCGGCCTGGCGTCGAACCTCCTCTACGCGATGCACTACGCCGACGGCGCGACGCCGGCCGAGGTGTTCGAGGCGCACGCGACGCTCGGCGCGACGCTCGGCGCGGCGTCCGACGGGGGCCTCGCGGGAGCGCCGCACGAGGGGTCGACGGTCGGCGCGGCGCTGGACCCGTGCGCGGCGTCGGCGGAGACGGGCCTCGGGGGCGCGGCGCCCATGGCCGCACGGCCGCTCCGGGTCGGTTACGTCTCGCCCGACATCCGTCAGCACTCGGTCGCCTATTTCCTCGAGCCGGTGCTCGCGCACCACGAGGGCGTCGAGGTCTTCGTCTACGCCGACGTGCCTCGCCCCGACGCGGTGACCGAGCGCGTCCGCGCCATGGTTCCGTCGGGGTTCCGGAGCGTCGTGGGGCTCGACGACGCGCAGGTGCGCGCGCTCGTCCTCGCGGATGGGATCGACGTGCTCGTCGACCTCGCGGGGCACACGGCGAACCATCGCCTGGGCGTGTTCGGCGCCCGCGCCGCGCGGACGCAGGTGACGTGGCTCGGCTATCCGGGAAGCACCGGGGTGAAGGCGATGGACTTCCGGCTCACGGACGCCGAGGCCGACCCGCCGGGGCACGAGGCGTTCGCGACCGAGACCCTGGTGCGGCTGCCCTCGGGATTCCTCTGCTACCAGCCGCCCTCCGACGCGCCGGACGTGGCGCCTTCGCCCGCGGGGCTCGACGGACCGCTCACGTTCGGCTCGTTCAACCAGCTCGCCAAGCTCTCGGCGAGCACGCTCGCGCTCTGGGCGCGGGTGATGGAGGCGGTGCCCCGTTCCCGGCTCTTCCTGAAGGCCCGCGGACTCGGCGATCCCGGCACGGTGGAGGCCTTCCGCGCCCGGCTCGACGCCTCGGGCATCGACGTCGCGCGGGTGGAGTTCGCTGGTCAGCAACGCGACGGACGGGCGCACCTGGACTCGTATGGTCGCCTCGACGTCGCGCTCGATCCGTTCCCGTACAACGGGACGACGACGACCTGCGAGGCGTTGTGGATGGGCGTGCCGACCCTGGTGCGCGAAGGCGATCGACACGCGTCCCGCGTCGGGCTGTCGCTGCTCACGCGGGTGGGCTTGCCGCTCGTGGCGCGGACGGACGACGAGTACGTCGCGATGGCGGTCGCGCTCGACGCGGATCGGGGGGCGCTCGCGTCGCTGCGCGCGTCGCTGCGTGCGCGGGTGGCGGCCTCGCCCCTCTGCGATGCCCGCGCGTTCACCGACGCGCTGCAGGACGCCTACCGCCGGATGCACGCCCGCGCCGACCTCTGATAGGCTCGGCCCCCATGTCCTCCCCCGATTTCGCCACCGTCGCGCCCCGCGGCTCTTCGACCCCGCTGACGGAGGTCGACGCCCTCGTCGCGCGCCTCGCCGCCCGCAAGCACGACTGGACGAAGGTCGGCACCGACGAGCGCGCGGTGCTGCTCGAGAAGTGCATCGAGCACACGCTCGGCGTGGCGCACGCGTGGGTGCGTGCCGCGTGCGAGGCGAAGGGCATCGCGCTCGACTCGCCGCGGGCCGGCGAGGAGTGGCTCGGCGGGCCGATGACGACGGTGCGGAACCTCCGCATCCTGGCCGAGGCGATGCGCGCCGGGGGCGAGCCGGAGCTGCCCGCGGTCCGCGCGCGTCCCGATGGACAGCTCGTCGCCCGCGTGTTTCCGCAGAACTTGATCGATCGGATCCTGTTCACGGGCTTCTCGGCCGACGTGTGGCTCGAGCCCGGCATGCCCGCGACGCAGGGGGCGATTTACCGCGCCAAGCGGCGGAACGGCGGGGCCGAGGCGACCGGCAAGCTCTCGCTCGTGCTCGGCGCGGGCAACGTCGCGTCGATCGGTCCCATGGACGCGCTCTACAAGCTCTTCGTCGAGGACGAGGTCGTGATCGTGAAGACCAACCCGGTCAACGCGTACCTCCAGCCGTTCTGGGAAGAAGCGTTCCGCCCGCTCCTCGCGGCCGGTTTCTATGGCGTCGTGCGCGGGGGCGCCGACGTCGGCGGGCACCTCTGCCACCACCCGGAGATCGAGACCATCCACATGACCGGGTCGGACCGCACCCACGACGCGATCGTGTGGGGCGGCACCCGTGCGGAGCAGGAGGCGAACAAGGCGGCCGGCACGCCGCGCCTCACCAAGACGATCACGAGCGAGCTGGGGGCCGTGACTCCGTGCCTCGTGGTGCCCGGGCAGTGGAGCGAGGCCGAGCTGAAGTACCAGGCCCGGCACGTCGCGGGCATGGTCGCCAACAACGCGAGCTTCAACTGCAACGCGTGCAAGGTCGTGGTGACCGCGCGCGGCTGGCCGCAGCGGGAGCGCTTCCTCGCCCTCGTGCGCGAGGCCCTCGAGGCGACGCCGCTCCGCAAGGCGTACTACCCCGGCGCGCAGCAGCGGTACCAGGGATTCCTCGACCATTACCCGAACGCCGAGGCGCTCGGCGAGCGCACGCGGGATGTCGTCCCGTGGACGATCCTGCCGGATGTCGCGGACGACGCCACCGAGTACGCGCTGACGAACGAGGCGTTCTGCGGCGTGCTCGCCGAGGTCACGCTCGAGGCGAACGATCCCGCCAGCTTCTTGCAGGAGATGGTCGAGTTCGCGAACGAGCGCTGCTGGGGGACGCTCTCCTGCATGGTGCTCATCCACCCCGAGACCGAGCGGGCGCACCAGGCGAGCTTCGACCGGGCGATCGCGGACCTGCGCTACGGCGGCATCGGCGTGAACGTGTGGGCGGGCCTCGTCTACGGGCTCGTCACTCCGACGTGGGGCGCGTTTCCCGGCCATCCGCTCGAGGACATCCGCTCCGGTCGGGGCGTCGTTCACAACGCCCTGCTGCTCGACCACCCGCAGAAGTCGGTCGTGCGCGCGCCCTTCGTGATCAAGCCGACGCCGGTGTGGTTCGCCGATCACCGCACGACGCACACGCTCGGCGAGGCCCTCACGCGCTTCGAGGCGCGGCCCTCGCTGCTCGGTCTTCCCGGCGTCGTCTCCAAGGCCTTGCGCGGCTGACGCGCGGCCCGCCTGGCATCGCCCGTGGTCCTGGTTCTTCGTCGAGGTCTCATGCGTCGAACGCTGCGCGCCTTCCTCTTGTGTGTTCCCCTTTCGGGTTGCTGCACGACCTTCGGGCTGGGCGATCCACCGCCGCCGCCGCCCGTGCCGGATGGCGGGGTCGCGACGACGACCGCGCTCGGGGCGCTGCCTCCGGGCCAGGTGAGCGTCACGGTGGCCGCGAGCTCGACCCCGCCCGGCGCGGTCGTGACCGGCGGTGGCGCGCAGCTCGGCACGACCCCGTTCGTCGTGCAGGTGCCCGTGCCCGCGCCGTCGGCGGGTCAGGTGCAAAGCTTCGAGTTCACGTTCCAGCTGCCCGGATTCCAGCCGACGACGCTGACCGCGACCCCGGTCAACAACACCGTGACGATCCAGGCGACCCTCACGCCGCTCGCCCCGGCGACGGGCGCGGCGCTCCCGGTGGCGGCGGCGGGCACGCGGATCACCGCGCGGGGCGGGGCGGACTCCATCCCGGATCTCGGCACGGCACGCAGCGCGGTGCAGATCGCCGAGCAATGCGTCGTCGGGGCGCTGACCGTCGATCTCGAGGGCACCCACACGTTCTTCTCGGACCTGTCGGTGTCCCTCCAGGCCCCGGACGGGACGTCGTTCCCGCTGCAGCGTCGCGCGCGGCGCGATCCGTTCCGGACGCACACGGTGCGTCGGGCCGCCGGTCACATGTCGCAAGGCACCTGGACGCTGATCATCGCGGACCAGGTCCGCGCCGACGTCGGCGCGCTGCGCGGCTGGTCGATGCGGCTCGACTGTCGCTGACGCTCGACGGTCGCTGCGGCGCGGCTGGTCGCTGCGGCGCGGGCGTCGCTGAGGCTCGAGTGTGGCTGAGGCGCGTGGGCCCGGCGAACGAGGTGCGCTCATGGGCGCCCGTCGCGGTGCCCTCCGTCCGCCTCAGCGGGCGAGCTTCTTCGCCATCTCCTCGCCGAGCTGGCGGCTCCGCGCGGTGGCGCTCTCGACCGCGTCGATCAGCGTCTTGCGGATGCTGCCGGACTCCAGGGTGTGCAGCCCGGCGATGGCGGTGCCCCCGGGGCTCGTGACCTGGTCCTTGAGGCGGCCGGGGTGCTCGCCCGTCTCGAGCAGCAGCTTCGCGGAGCCGAGCACGGTCTGGGCGGCGAGGAGCTGCGCCGAGTCGCGGTGCAGGCCCACCTTCACGCCCGCGTCCGACAGCGCCTCGATGATGAGGAAGATGTAGGCGGGGCCCGAGCCGGACAGGCCCGTGACGGCATCGAGCAGGGACTCGTCGAGCACCACCGTCAGCCCGACGCAGTCGAAGAACTGCTTGGCCAGCGCCACGTCCGCGGCCGTCGCGTGGGATCCCGGCGCGATCGCCGTGGCGCCCGCGTCGACGATGGCGGGCGTGTTCGGCATGGTCCGCACGACCCGGGCGCCCTCGGGCAGCCGGGCCTCGATCGCGCTGAGGGGGATGCCCGCCGCGATCGAGATGGCGAGCGCCTCGGGCCGCAGACCGGCCGCGACGTCGGGCAGCAGGCGGTCGAAGACCTGCGGCTTGGTGGCGAGCACCACGACGTCGGCCCACGCCGCCGCCTCGCGGTTGTCGGAGCCGGTGCGCACGCCGTATCGGCGCGCGAGCTCCTCGAGCCGCTCGGGCCGGACGTCCACGCACCAGATGCGCTCCGGCGCCGCAGCGCCCGAGGCCAGCAGGCCGCGGAGGAGGGCGCCGGCCATGTTGCCGGCGCCGAGGAAGGCGATGTTCTTGTCGATGCGGGCAGCGCTCACGGGGGGGTCATCTGGCACGTCCCGGAGATGCACGCCAGACCGCAGCAATCGAAGCTCGTCGCGCACGGACCGCCCATGCGGTTGCATGCGCACTCGCCGTCGACGCACTCGGTGCGGCCGCAGCAATCGGTGGAGTCGAGGCACGCGTTGCCGGTCGACACGCAGCACTCGGTGGTCGTCGAGCCGAACTCGCTGAGGCGGCACGTCAGGCCCTGGCAGCACTCGCTCGCCGAGGGGCGGCACGCGGTGTCTTCGCGCACGCACTCGGACGCATCGCGGCAGGCCCCGGCGATGCAGACGAGCGCGTCGCAGCAGTCGCTGTCGTTGAGGCAGGAGTCTTCGACCGCGCGGCACGCACACGCGCCGTCCTCGCAGAGCATCTCGCCGCAGCAGTCGTCGTTGCCGGTGCAGGAGGTCTTGCTCTGCGCGCAGCACTGCACGTTCGTCTCCGCGCCGCGGACCACGCCGCCGCAGGTCAGCCCGTCGCAGCACTGGCCCGAGGCCATGCACGCCTCGCCGATGTCGGTGCACATCGCGGCCTCGTCGGGCTGGCAGGTGAAGCCGCGGCAGGTGAGGCCGTCGCAGCACTCGGCGCTGTCGATGCAGAACGAGCCCATGTCGCTGCACTGGCACGCGCCGTCGCGGCAGAACATGAAGCCGCAGCAGTCGAGCGAGTTCTCGCACGTCTCGGTCTCGCCGACGCAGCAGCGCGGAACGAGGGGCGCGGGTCGGCACACGGCGCCGTTGCAGCATTCCTGACCGGGCAGCAGGCCGCCGAGCAGGCAGCTGAGGCTCGGCCCGCGGCACGCGGTGCAGTCGCCGAACTGGCAGTTCAGGGCGCCCTCGCAGCTGCCCTCGGTGCCGCCGGTGTCGCAGCACATCTGCATGTCGCGACCGCAGTCGTCAGGCAGCATCTCGCAGCGGTTGCTCGCGCGGTTGCAGAGCATGCCGGGATCGCAGACCCCGCGCGCGCAGCAGGGCGCGTCCATGAACCCGCAGTCGTCGGGGCGCAGGCAGGTCCCGCCGACGCAGGTGAGGCTGCCCTCGCAGTCGGTGCCGCCCGGCATGCCGCCGGGTCCGCAGCAGGGGCGATCCACCGTGCCGCACGCGGTCGCCGGATCCGGCGCTTCGATGCACGTCGAGGTCATCGGGTTGCAGACGAGGCCGCCGTTGCAGCCCGTCGCGCCGTCGCAGCAGCGCTGTCCGGCGTCGCCGCACCCGAGGCAGGTGCCGACGCCCGCGGTGCCGCTCATCGTGTTGCACACCAAGCCCGAACGGCACGTGAAGCCGGCGCAGCAGGTGCCGCCCATGCCTCCGCACGACCCCATGCCAGGCGGCAGGTCCTCTTCGGGGCTGGCGCAGACGCCCGCGTTGCAGACGAAGCCGCTGCAGCAGTCGCTCGAGCCGGTGCAGGTCGCGCCACGCGGCGCACAGCACGCGTTCCCCTGGCAGGTCAGGCCGGTGCAACAATCAGACGCCGAGCTGCACGCGGGGCCGCCGGGCTGCACGCAGCACACGCCGGTGCGCCCGCAGCGGAGGCCCAGCTCGCAGGTCCGTCCGGCGCAGCACGCCGAGCCGCCCGCGCCGCACGCGACGTCCCCGCTGGGGGTCGAGCCGTCGCCACCCGCCGCGCCGTCGCGGCTGCCCGCGTCGCGGCCGCCGTTTCCGAGGCCCGACGAGCATCCCGGCAGCAGGCTCAGGATCGAGGCGCAGAGGAACCAGAGTGGAAGGAGGGCGCGGCCGAAGGTCATGGCCGCGAGCTTATCATCTCGTGGCGATCAGGCCCGTGCGACCGCGGCGTCGGCGTTCTTGCGGGCCCGGCTGCCGACGAGGCTCCGGGTGATGCGCGGGAGCCAGCCGCTGCGGCGGCGCTCCACGAGGATGCGGTGCGCGCCCGACCCGTCTCGACGTGCGGGCGGAGCCGCCGCCGGGGCCTCCTCACGGGCCACGAGCAGGAACGGAGAGGCGTTCTGCGCGCGGGGCTCGAGGAGGAAGGGCGCGGTCGCGTCGTCCGAGGCCGTCGACACCGGGCCGGTCGTCGCGGCCGGCGGGGCCACACCGGCTTCTTCCATCGCGTCGAGGACCTGACCGAGGAGCGCGAGCAGCGATCCTTCGTCGGGCTGGGCGCGGAGGCCGGCCTCGACGAGGGCGTGCGCGTCGAGCAGGGCGCCCTGGTCGAGCATCAGCACGGTGAGGTCGAGCGTGGCTTCCCACCAGAGAGGCGCGAGCTCGAGCGCGCGCTCGAGGGCCCGACGGGCCCCGGCATGGTCGCCGAGCCGAGCGCGGGTGCGCGCCTCGATCCGCCGCAGATCCGCGTCGTCCTCGAGTCCGAGGCCGAGCTCGATCACGGCGAGCGCGTCCTTCGCGCGGTCGACCGCGAGGAGCGCGTGGGCGAGCAGCGCGGGCTCCTCGCGCAGGGGATCGGCGCGCAACGCCGCCAGGCGGGTGTCGAGGGCGAGGCGCCAGTCTTCCACCCGGACCAGGGCGCGGACCGCGCCGTCGGTGGCACCGGACGCGACCGCGCGGCGCGCGACCTCGATGGCGCGCTCCTGGCAGCCGCGCAGCGTGAGCACCTGCGCGAGCAGCGTGAGGGCCTCGGTCCACTCGGGCGCGCGCTGCGCGGCGCGGGTCAACACGAGCTGCGCGAACGCGAGGCGCTCCGTGCGCACCGCGGCGAGGGCGCAGCCGAGCAGGACGTCGAGGTCGTCCGGGTCGTGCAGCAGGGCGTCGTCGACGACGTCGAGGGCGTCGTGGGTACGGCCAGCCGAGACCAGCTCGAGCGCGAGCAGGGCGGGCTCGTCGGTGCCGGGACGGTTGCGGTAGCGCAGCACGCGGAGATCGAGGGCGTGGGCGTCGCGGGCGTCTCGGGGGGTGTCTCGTGCGGTCA
>CAIKNO010000130.1 GCA_903828805.1 uncultured Sandaracinus sp.
ACGCCACTCGACGTGGGCTTCCGACGGGTCTCTCGAGAAGGAACCCCTGCTGGAACGCTGCGCAGCCGTGCGCTACTCCGACCTCGTGGAATCGTCCCGCCCGATCGAGGTCCCTCCGCCCGTTCTCGAACTCTGCGGGAGCCTCGCGCGGCATGGCTTTCAGGCATGGGTGGTCGGCGGTTGCGTGCGCGACAGTCTGCGCGGGGTCCCGGTCGCCGACTGGGACCTGACCACCGACGCGACCCCCGAGGAGATGAGAAAGGTGTTTCGCCGCACGATCCCAACCGGGATCGAGCACGGCACGCTTACGGTGGTGCATCGAGGCGAGCACTACGAAGTCACGACGCTGCGAGGGGAGGGCACGTACACCGACGGTCGCCGCCCGGACCACGTTCGATTCGTCTCCGCGATCGAGGAGGATCTCGCGAGGCGCGACTTCACTGTGAATGCGATCGCGTTCGATCCCACAACGCAGGCGTTCGTCGACCCCTGGGGAGGGCGTGACGACCTCCAACGTCGCGTGCTGCGCGCGGTTCGTGATCCGCGGGAGCGTTTCGCAGAGGACGGTCTTCGAGTGCTTCGCGCCGCTCGGTTCGTCGCGACGCTGGAGTTCGCCCTCGACCCGGCCACGGAGGCGGCGATCCCTGCCACCCTGGACACCCTCCGTCGCGTCAGTGCCGAACGGGTCCATGACGAGTGGGCGAAGGCGCTCGTGAAGGCCGAGCGGCCATCGCTGGCGTTCGATGTGATGCGACGAACGGGCATGCTCGCGGTCCATGCGCCAGTCGTCGCAGCGCTCGATGAGCCAACGTTCTCTCGTGCGATGCGGCGCGTCGATGCCGCACCGAAGGACCTCTGCGGTCGCCTCGCGTCGCTCGTGTTCGACGTGAACGAGGGCCCTGACCGCTGGCTGAGAGACCTGCGTTTTTCGAACGATGAGCGAGAGCGAACGGCCCATCTGTGGCGGGCATGTCGAACGGACGGTTGCGAGGCGTGGGACGACCGTCAGGTGCGCCGATTCCTCCGGGGGGCAACGCGCGCGCGCGCGCTCCAGGTTCTGGCACTCGACCTTGCCGATCGGACTGCCCGCGGCGTCTCGCTGGAGTCGAACACGCGGCTCGCGGAGAGGTGCCTCCAGCAACTCGCGCAAGGCGTGCCGCTCGCATCCTCGGACCTCGCGATCGGAGGTGAAGATGTGATGCGCGCGCTTGGGCGGGGGCCCGGGCGTCACGTCGGCCTCGTCCTGGCGGCGTTGCTCGAGCGGACGCTCGACGAACCCTCGCTGAACGAGCGAGTGGCGTTGCTCGCCCAGGTGCCCGAGGTCGCGAACTCGCTGGAGGTTTCATGACCGGATACGTCGACCTTCACTGTCACTACGTCCCCGGCGTCGACGACGGAGTCCGAAACGTCGAGGAGAGCCTCGGCGTGCTCACGGGCCTCGCGGGGCTCGGATGGACCACGGTGGTTGCGACGCCCCACATCCGCACCGCGATGTTCGAGAACCGGGCCGCGCCCCTGCGCGAGCACTTTGCGGCGTTCGAGGCCGCGGTCGCTGGGCGACCGGGGTTGCCCACCCTCGGCCTGTCCGCAGAGCATTACTGCGACGACGTGTTCTGGGACCTGTTCCTGAGGGGCGAGGTGCTCCCTTACCCGGGGGGGCATGCCGCGCTGGTCGAGTTTCATTACGAGGCCTGGCCGCGACACATCGAACGACGTTTCTTCGACATGCAGATGCGCGGGGTGCGCCCCGTGATCGCCCACCCCGAACGGTACGCAGGGCTCGCGAAGTCGACGGACCCTCTCCGACCGATGCTGGACGGGGGTGCTCTGGCTTTGCTCGACCTGATGTCACTCGTCGGGCGGTACGGGGATCGCGCTCGACGGGTGGCAGAGCGGATGCTCGATGAGGGGTACTACGACGCCGCGTGCACCGACACCCACCGCCCGGAGGACGTTGGACACGTCGCGCGTGCGCTCCTGAGGCTCGATGCGCTGGTCGGGGTCGACGAAGCCCGCGCCCTGCTCGCCTCGAACCCCGCGGAGATCCTGGCGGGGACCTACGATCCCTGACCTGCGGCGGTGAATCGTCCCCGCTTCTCGGCGATGCAAGCGGCTCGACCCCCCGCGATCTCGGAGGTATTCCTTCGGCTGTAGCGATGTCGTCCGCCTCGCCCGAACCCCCGTCCTTCTCGACCGTTCCGCTCGCGCGGCAGGGGTCCCCGCTGAGGGATTTGCTCCCGAAGCTTGGGATCTCGCTGGCGCTCGGCGCCCTCTTCTTGTTCCTGCTGAGGCGCGGCGGCATGCCTTTGATCCCGGCCGGCGACGACATCGCCGCGGTACGCTGGGACCTCATCGGCGTGTACATGGTGGTTCTGCTCGCCACGCACGTCTTTCGTGCGAGCCGCTGGCGATTCTTGATCGCGCCGGTGCAGCACGTGCCGCTCCGCGAGGTGGTGCTGCTCAACTGGATCGGGTTCTTCGCCATCTTCGCCCTGCCGCTTCGCCTCGGAGAAATGGCTCGGCCGGCGCTGACGAAGATCCGTCGCGGCGTCCCGATCTCGGCCGGGTTCGGAACGGTCGCGGTCGAACGGGTGATCGATGGCCTCGTGACCAGCGGATGCGTGGTCTGGGCGCTCGTGGCGCTGCCGCGCCGCGCG
Source organism: uncultured Sandaracinus sp. (assembly GCA_903828805.1). Taxonomy (GTDB): domain Bacteria; phylum Myxococcota_A; class Polyangia; order Polyangiales; family Sandaracinaceae; genus Sandaracinus. Next base: position 2,658 of record CAIKNO010000130.1, read on the forward strand.
GTGTCCAACCCGATTGCCCAGAGCCTCCCGTACTATGGAGCGCTCGCGGTGACGGTCTTCGGTGCCGCCTTTCTCGGCCTGGTGCTCTTCCTCTGGCAGCGCGCGCTCGCGGTGCGCCTGGTCGACTGGACGTTCGGGCTCGCAAGCAAGGCCCTCGCCGCCCGTGTGTCCGCGAAGGTCGACAGCGTCGCCGACGGAATTCGGTCGATCGCGGTGCCGAGGCTGGCGTTCGGATTCGCAGTCGAGACCGTGGCCTACTGGGGGCTCAACGCCGCGGGCATGTGGATCCTGGCCCGTGCGTGTGGGCTCGAACTCGATCCGGGACACGCCGTGGCGGTCATGGGCATCCTCGCGATCGGAATCCTGCTGCCGGCCGGTCCGGGGCTGTTCGGAAACTTCCAGCTCGCCGTCTCGGTCGCGCTGCAACTCTACTGCAGCGAGGCCGTCGTGGGCTCCAAGGGAAGCGTGTACGTCTTCCTCATGTACGCGACCCAGGCGCTCTTGATCTCGGCCGCCGGGATCATCCCCCTCTACGCGCTGAGGCTGAAGCTCTCCGACCTGCTGCGGGTCGATCCGGTCAAAGGCTGAGGCGCCGGCGATCGAAGGTGCATGGTCCATGAGCGCATCGCCCACGAAGGTTCGCGAAGGGCGCCGTCGCTGGCTCGGCACCGCGGCTGTGGTGATCGCCTTGCTGGCGAGGCCGCATCGCGTCCGCGCCCGGGTGCAGGCCGACTTTACGTACCCTTGGACGCAGGTCTGGCAGGCCACCGTGCGCCTCGTGCGTGTCGACCTCGACTGTCCGGTGACCGATCGTGATCCCGACGTTGGCTACGTGATGTTCAACTACCGGGATGCGGGCCGGGATCACGGCGGCAGCGTCGAACTCGTGCGCTCGCTGGGCCCCGACGGGGTCGAGCGGGTGAGGGTCATCGTGCAGGTCCAGTCGATGCCTTCGTGGGTGGAGCGGATGGTGCTCGATCGTCTGACCCGGAAGCTCCATGACGATTACGGCGAGCCTCCGCATGTTCCGCGTCCTCCCCGTCAGGAACGTGGGCGTCCGCCCGGTGACCCGACGCCCCCTGAACCCCCTGGGGGATCCTCTTCGCTCGGCCCCGGCGAGCCCGGCGCCCCGGCACGGAGCCGCGGCGACGATTGACCTCACGATCGCGCCGGGTACGATGCCGGCACCGTGGCCGTGATCGTGCAGAAGTTCGGTGGGACGAGCGTAGGAACGATCGACCGCATCAAGAGCGTCGCCGAGAGGGTCGCGCGAGCGCGCGACGCGGGGGACCAGGTCGTGGTCGTCGCCAGCGCGATGTCCGGGGAGACCAACAGGCTGCTGTCGCTTGGACGCGAACTGACGATGCGGCCCGACGGACGCGAACTGGACGCGCTGGTCGCCACCGGTGAGCAGGTCTCGGTCGCGCTGCTCGCCATCGCACTCGGAGCCCGCGGGGTGCCGGCCCGTTCGTTCCTGGCACATCAGGTACGCCTGAGGACCGACAGTGGCTTCACCAAGGCGCGGATCAAGGGCATCGACGCCGACGTTCTGCTGAGCGCGCTCAACGAGGGGGTCGTTCCCGTCGTGGCGGGTTTTCAGGGGGTGGACGATCGCGGGAACACGACGACTCTGGGCCGCGGCGGCTCCGACACGACGGCGGTCGCCATCGCGGCGGCGCTCGGACATGGAGTCGCGTGCGAGATCTACACGGACGTCGAGGGCGTGTACACGGCCGACCCGAACGTCTGCAAGAATGCCAGAAAAGTCGGCCGAATCAGCTACGAAGAGATGCTCGAACTGGCGTCCCTCGGGGCCAAGGTCCTGCAAATTCGATCGGTGGAGCTGGCGATGAAATACGCAGTCCCGGTGCACGTTCGTTCGAGCTTCACGGAGGCCCCGGGCACGTGGGTCGTCGGTGAAGACGAGTCCCTCGAGTCCGTGGTGGTGGCCGGTGTCACGTCCGACCGCAGCGAGGCGAAAGTCACGATTAGAATGATGCCGGACGAGCCGGGGCGTGCCGCAGGCCTCTTCGAGGCGCTCGCCGATGCGCGGATCTCCGTGGACATGATCATCCAGAACCCGTCGGCGCATGCGTCGCCCGGTCGACCCGGGGTGACCGACATGACCTTCACGCTGGCGAAGGGCGACCTCGAGCACGCGCAGAGCATCGCCGCGCGCCTGTGCTCGGGTCTGCAGGTGGACGTCGACCACGACGTCGTGAAGGTGTCGATCGTCGGCCTGGGCATGCGCTCGCATGCCGGCGTGGCGGCCCGGATGTTTCGCCTCCTCGCCGATGAGGGGATCAACATCCAGGCCATCAGCACGAGCGAGATCAAGATCTCCTGCCTGATTCACGCGAAGTACGGGGAACTCGCCGTGCGTTCGCTGCATGACGGTTTCGGCCTCGGCGACTGATCGCTCGCAACGCCGAGAGGGCTGGGGCGATGGTGGGCTGCGATGCCGCCACCCCACGCTTCTCCGACGTCCGCCATGGGCCTCGTCCTGGCCCTGACTTCCATTGGCGCGCTGGCGGCCCGTCACCGCGGCGTCCATTCCGGCACCGTTCCCCGCCCGTTGCCGACGCCTGCGCCGATCGCCAGCGGCCCCATCAACATCAACGCTGCCGATGCCAGCACCCTCGAGTCGCTTCCTCGGATCGGCCCCGCCTTGGCCTTGGGAATCGTGAGGAATCGAGAGGCCCAAGGTCCGTTCAGGACCCTTGAAGAGCTCGACCGGGTTCCGGGCATCGGTCCGGCCGTCATCGCCGTCCTGCGACCCCTGGCGACCGCGGGGTCGAGCACGAACGTCTCCTCGCCGTCACGGGACGGCCGCTTGCACCCCCGTCCACGGGCGCGCTAGATGAGGGGACTTTCCACCCATTCCATCGGGGACTGACACCATGCGCTCCATCGTCTTCTTGGGCCTCGCGCTCGCTGGTTTTTCACTCTCGGGCTGCGGCGGCGGAGGCACGGCGCGGGATGCCGGGAACCCCGGCATGGACGCGGGTGCGCGCGTCGATTCGAGCACACCGGCGTGCGGAACGGCCGCGCCCGAGGACAATCTCGCCGCCTGCAGCGACGGTTGCGACAACGAATCCGATGGCTTCGCCGACTGCGACGACTTCGGTTGCTGCGGCTCCCGCACCGACTGTCCCGCGACGTCGTCGTGCGGAATGATGATGCCGGCCGCGGACGCTGGGACGGTGTCCGCATGCGCCACCGCGGGCCCGGAGGACAGCGCGGCCACCTGCGGCGATGGATGTGACAACGAGCCCGACGGGTTCGCGGACTGCAACGACTTCGACTGCTGCGACGTCGTCTCGTGCGGCGCTGACACCGCCTGCGGTCGCGCCTCGATGCGCGACGGCGGTCCGCCGTCGATGCGCTGCGACGGCGGCGGTGCCGTCGAGAACAGCGCGGCCCTGTGCGGTGACGGCGTGGACAACGACTGCGATGGTTTTGCGGACTGCAGCGATTTCGGCTGCTGCTCGCGCGTCACGTGCGCCGCTTCGACGCCGTGCGGCATGCGCGATGGTGGCACCCCCACCGACGCGGGGCCTGGGGCGATGGCCTGCGCTGGGCCGATGACGATGGAAGTTTCGCTCGCGCAGTGCTCCGACGGTTGCTCGAACGACGGAGACCGGTTCGCCGACTGCGATGACTTCGACTGCTGTGGTGTGCGCACGGATTGCCCGGCGACCTCGTCGTGCGGACGCCGCGGTGACGCGGGCCCGGCGCGCGATGCTGGGCCGGCCGCCATGGCGTGCCCCGGCCCGGTCTCGATGGAGAACACGGCGGCCGCTTGCTCCGATGGTTGCTCGAACGATGGTGACCGTTTCGCGGACTGCAACGACTTCGACTGCTGCGGGCTCGTGACCTGCGGCATGGGCACGAGCTGCTTCGGTCGCGATGCGGGCTGACGTCAGCTGACGAGCGAGGTCCCGGCCCGTCGGGCCGGGCGCAGGGCGGCGGACTTCGCGGTGCGGAGTGCCGCCGTTCTCGCGTCCGCTCTCTGCAGTCGAGCGGCCGTGAACCAGTACGCAGACCGTGGGATCGCCGCGTCAGAGATCGACGAGCCACTGGAATCGCAGGTCGGCCGTGACCCACACAACACCCCGGTCGCCGCTCCACTCGGTGAACAGGACGTAAGGGCGGACCTCCACCCCGACCGACCACCCGCGGGAGGGCAACCAATCAAGGCCCAGCAGCCCGTGGGCCGCAGCATCGACCCACCACGGGGCCGTCGCTGATTCGGGGCTCCACGAAAACGGCGCATCGAGGCCGACTCCGAACAGAGGCACGAACTCCAGAATGTCGAGCAGGTACACGAGCTCCACGCCGGGCGCGAACCGATGGAGCGCGCCAGCCGAGTCGGGATGGACCGCCCAGGTGCCGCGCAGGCGGACCTCGAAGGTGTCGTCGATCCCGTAGGCCGCTGCCACCGAGAGGGCCAGGCCGTGGGCGGGGAGAACGGTGTTCGAGGCGATCCCCGAGTACCCCGAAGCGACCGCGAGGCCCAGCTGCCCTGCGTATGCAGAGGCGGTGCCGGTCGACGTGACGAGTCCGATCAGCAATACGAAAACGCAAGCGCGGGCGTGTCGGAGCACCTTCGGGCTATGCACCGCGTCTCGTGGGGTGTCGAGACGGGCGCCCCCGCTCCGACGCGCGACGGCTGCCCGCGGATGGGCGGTCCCGCGCGCGAGTTGCAGTCGCCAGGGGTGGCGTGTAAGTTCCGCGCCTTCGCGCTGGCTCGACCGGCGCATTTCAGCGACGGACTGCGAGCCCGAACTGCGCGCCGGTGGCGGGGAGGGGGCTCGTAGACCCGAGGTTTCGTGGAGAGATCGCGTGGCCGACGACCAGAACGACAACGAAGGCGAGCTCGAGACGACGACGGGACGAGGCGACGCCGATGGCGACGACGGTCACGACGACGACGAGGGCGATGCGCAGACGCCCGAAGAGCAGGATGACGGGACCGCCGAAGCGGAGTCCTCCACCGCATCCGGCGCAGCGCGAAGCGGGGTCGAGCGGCCGACGAAGTCCGTCTCCGAGCGGGGGACCGCAGGAGCACGGCTAGCAGCCGCGAAAGCCGTGAAGGCCGCGCGAAAGGCCGCAGCCAAGGCTCAGCGAGAGGCGGAGAGTCAGACTGACGACGAAGACGGCTCCGTCTTGCCGGTGGCTCAGGCCGCCCCCGCGAGCGATCCGGTGGAAGCAGCGAAGGAGACGGCGGTTGGCAAGGCCGCGACCCGCGCAGGCGAGTGGGCCCAGGCGAACCGCCCCGTCGCCGTCGGGACGTTTGTCGCGGTTCTACTGGCGCTCGTGGGCTGGTTTGGCTGGAGCGCGTACAGCGGACAGCAACGTCGGGCCGCTGGGGCGGCGCTTGCGAGCGCCGTGACGGTCGCCAACGCCGAGATCCGGAGCGACGGCGAGTCGGGGACGACGGACGACGACGCCCCGACGTTCGCGTCGGTCCAGGCGCGCGGAGAGGCTGCTCTCGAGGCATTCCGCGGCGTGCTCTCGCAGCACGCCGGCACGGAAGCCGCGCGGTGGGCAAGGCTTGGAGAGGCGCGGGCGCTTCTCGAACTCGGTCAGGAGTCCGAAGCGCGCGCCTCGTACGAGACCGCACTTCGCGAGGCGGGGAGCGATCCGAACATCGCTTGGCGCGCGATCGAAGGTGCGGGATTCACCTTCGAGGTCGCCGAGCAGTGGCAGCAGGCCATCGACGAGTACGAGGACCTCCGGACCGTCGAGTCGGGCGCCTTTGCTGCGGCGGCGGACTACCACATCGCCCGGATGCACATGCGGATGGGTCAGACCGACGAGGCCACCACGGAACTGCGCGCCCTCGTCGAACGCGTGCAGTCCGCTGCCGAGGGCACCGAGCCGGAATTCCCCCTACGTGCTTGCGCAGGCCGAGGTCAGGCTTCGGGAACTCGATCCGAGTTCGGCGACCTCAGAGGCCCCCGCGATGATCGGGCCTGCGGGTGCCCCTGGTGGACTGCCGCCCGGACTGGAGGGGATGCCGCCGGAGATCCTCGAGCAGCTGCGACGCCAGCTGGGTCAGCAGGCCGGCGGGGGCGGTGCTGGCATGCCGATGGTGCCGGGCGCCGGAGCAGGCGAGGGCGAGTGACCCCGCGCCGCGCCCTCGCGACGGCAGCGGCCGTGTGCCTGGGCGCGTGCGTCCCGTCCGGCAGCGCCATCTCGTACGACGGTTTCGTGGATCGGCCCGCGGGGCGATCCCCACAGGGGCGCGTCCAGGTGAGTTGGTCGCGCCGTCTGGCCCCCGAGTACGAGGGGCCGTACATGCCGATCGAGCGGGCAATTCCGGCGCTCGACCCGCTGCACGACCGCGTGTTTGCCGGGTCCAGCGCGGGGGCTCTCTGGGCATTCACGGGGGCCGGCCGCGAAGTTTGGGCCTACCAGGCCGGCGGCGGCATCGGGTCTCAACCTCTGCTCGATGCGGCCGCTGACGAACTCTACGTCGCGAGCGATGACGGGCTGTTGCATGCGCTCCGCGCATCCACCGGCGAACTTCGCTGGAGGGCGGAGGTCGGCGGTGCCGTCGGTCGACTTCCGCTCGCTTCGGCCGACGCCGTCTTCTTGGTCACGGACTCCGATGTGGTCGCGGCGTTCGATCGGACCACCGGCGAGGCGTTGTGGCGATACCGGCGGGAAGCTGCCGAGGGTTTTTATGTGACGGAGCACGCCGGCGTGACGCTCGCGGGCGACATCCTCGTGACGGGCTTCACGGACGGCGTGGTGGTCGCACTGGACCCTCGGGATGGGAGCGTCCTCTGGGAGCGTGACACGACATCAGATCTGCACGTCACGAGTGATACTATTCGGTTTACCGACGTCGACACGACCCCATTGGTGGTGGGCGACACGATCTTCGTCGCCTCGTTTGCGGGCGGCCTGTACGCCTTGGAACGCGCCAGCGGTTCCGTGCGCTGGCTGCGTGACGACCTCACGGGCATCGTGGGGATTGCTGCGGCTCCCGGGGACCTGCTCGTGCTGTCGTCCGGAGACCTCGGCGTGGTCGCCGTACAACGAGCAAGCGGCGACAGGGTCTGGCGAACACCGGTGGGTCGCGGCGCTCCTACAGCCCCCGTGGTGATCGGCGACCTTGTGGTCGTCGGGGAGTCGGAAGGAGGCCTGCTCGGACTCACGCTCGGACACGGGACCGAGGTGTCACGAATCGAGGACGCTCACGGCTTCGCAGCGCCGATGGCGGTTTCCTCGGGGCTCGGTGCGGTGGTCTCGAACGCGGGCAAACTCTTCGTCGTGTCGGTCCTTGGCGCTACGGGTGGCCGCTAGAGTCCGCACGCGTCGGCGGCCTGTACGCACGGTGGCGTCGGAGCGGCCGCACGCGCGGTGGCGTGCTCTGAAGTCGCGGCCTGCCCATCCGTTGACGGCCGTTCAGAGTTCGTGATCGGCCCGGGGCGGCGACCTTAACAGGCGTCATCGAAGCGCAGAACACGGGCATTTCGAACGAGTTCGTGTTCGCAGAAGATGGATTATGTAAAGCGAGATTCCTGCGGAGATTCACAGCGCGGCGGAGTTCGATCGAGCACGACCCGCTCATGCCGAGCGTTGCCCGGACGACCACGCGATGCACCAGAGACCCAGGGACACAGCGCGCCGATCACACGAGCCGAGCGCTCGGGTCATACGGCCACCCAATAAAGAAACTCGGACGTCCCCCAATAATGGGAGCCGCCACGGGGCCCGCCGCGCTCACTGGAACGCCACGGGGCCCGCCGCGCTCACTGGAACTTGGCATTCAAACGCGAAGTGCTCAGGTCGCGGGAACCCACGCGACGTCGAGCAGTCCGCCCACGGGCATCGGGATCAGCCCATCCCCGCGGACGAACTCGAACGACGTGCCGTTCCACCCGCGCAGATCGCCACCTGCCGATCGCTGAACGACTCGAAGGCGATTGAGGCCCGGAGCGAGCGACAGCGAAACCTCGAACCGACCCGTTGAATCCGCGATGGCCTCGCCGGAGACAGCGTCATTTCCCAACGCTTCGACCCGAACGGTGGCTCCCGGCTGCGCGACACCGCGGACCATGTAGGCGCCAGCATCCACGAGCAGCGCGGCGCCCGACACATCGACGCCCACGCCTGAAACGCTGCCGACCTCCGTCCCGACGGTGGACGAAGTGGAATCAATTCTGATGATACCCAGACCTCCGGCGCCTCCAGCCCGTCCGGTGGACATCCCCCCTCCAGCACCCCCGTTCAGCGCAACGACGCCAGACACTTCCACCGAAGAGCCCGCGAGGTGCACCATGCCTCCGGCACCGCCGCCGCCGCCGCCGGCGTCGCCAGGAGCTCCGGTCGCTCGGATCGCACCTCGGACCCTGACGGTTCCGAGCGCAGCGATCATGAGGCTTCCGGCGCC
>CAIKNO010000131.1 GCA_903828805.1 uncultured Sandaracinus sp.
GGAGGAAGCGTGCCCGGAGCCGCAGCCATGCCCGGTGTGCGAGACCGCCGCGGGGGAGGCGGCGCCCGCGGAGACCAGCGCGCCGGAGGGCTCGTCCGCGACCGCTCCTGTCCCCGCGCAGCCGTGACGCGCGGCGTCCCGACGAGGGGGGCTCACGTCAGCGCGTGAGTTCCTCGATCAGGGCGGACTGCGTCGGGAACCGAGCGAGGAGCGCGGCTCGGGTGCCCAGCTCGAAGTCGGCGAAGTCGAAGCCCGGCGCGACCGTGCACGAGACGAGGGCCCAGTCGCCGTCTCCCTCGACGCGGGATCCGAACCAGGCGCCGGCGGGGACGACGGCCTGAGGGCGGGCGCCTGAGTGGAGGTCGAGGCCGAGCCGATGGTCGTGGGCGACGCCGTCGGGGGTGATGACCGAGATGCGCAGGGTTGCGCCGGCGTGGAAGAACCAGGCCTCGTCGCTCGCGATGCGGTGCAGGGCCGAGAACGAGCCGCGGGTCACGAGGAACAGGATGGCCGTGCTGGCGGCGCGTGGGCCGCGCGGGGTGTCGACCAGGCCGCTGGCGCGGTACGTCTCGCGGTAGAATCCGCCCTCCGGATGGGGCGTGAGTCCCAGCGTGCGCACGATGTCGTCTTCCCTCATCCCTGCCTCCGTATCGCGACCCGGCGCCGTTCGCCAGATCGTGCACGTGGACATGGACGCATTCTTCGCGTCGGTGGAGCAGCGGGACGACCCGTCGCTCCGCGGGCGGCCGGTGCTGGTCGGCGGGACGACGAGGCGCGGCGTGGTGGCCGCCGCGTCGTACGAAGCGAGGCGCTTCGGCGCACGCTCGGCGATGCCGATGGGGGAGGCGTTGCGCCGCTGCCCCGACGCGGTGGTGCGGGCACCGAGGCACGAGCACTACGCCGCCGTCAGCCGTCAGGTCTTCGCCATCTTCCGGCGCTACACGCCGCTCGTCGAAGGCCTCTCGCTCGACGAGGCGTTCCTGGATGTCACCGCGAGCCGCGCCCTGTACGGGGAGGGCGCCGAGATCGCGCGGAGCATCAAGGACGCCATCCGGTCCGAGCTCGGCCTCACGGCCTCTGCAGGGGTCGCGCCGTCGAAGTTCGTCGCCAAGATCGCCAGCGCGCTCGAGAAGCCCGACGGTCTGGTCGTCGTGACGGAGGCGCAGGTGCCGACGCTGCTCGCGGCCTTGCCCGTCGAGCGGATGTGGGGACTCGGCCCCAAGGGCGGGCTGCGCGCCCACGCCGCCGGCTTTCACACGCTCGGTGATCTCGCGCGCGCGGACGACGCGAGGCTCGTGCGCGCGTTCGGTGACGGGGGACCCGCGATGGCGCGGCTCGCACGCGGCGATGACCCCCGGGCCGTCGAACCGGAGCGGGAGGCGAAGTCGATCGGCGCGGAGGAGACGTTCGAGCACGACCTCCACGGCGTCGATCAGGTGACCACCCGGCTGCTCGCGCAGTCGGAGCGGGTCGCGGCGCGGCTGGTGTCCGAGGGTCTCGCGTGCCGAACGCTGACCGTGAAGCTGAAGTTCGAGGACTTCTCGCTCCAGACCCGGTCCCTTCAGTTCCCGGAATTCGTCTCGGACACCGGGTCGTTGCACCGCGCCGCGTGCCGGCTGCTGACGCGCTTCGAGGTGCGTGGCCGAGGGGTCCGCCTCTCGGGGGTGAGCGTGTCGGGACTCGCGCCGCTCGAGGATGCGCGGACCCTCTTTCCCGACGAGACGGCGGAGCGGGGCCGCAAGCTCGAGGTCGCGATGGCCGCGCTGCGCGCGCGCACGGGGGCCACGGTCACCCGGGCCGCGCTGCTCCAGGGAGGGGGGACTCCCCATCGCGGGCCGGACGAGGCAGACTCCCGCCGTCCGGGCGAGGGGGCACGCGTGCCGCCGCGCCGGGGCGCGTGAACCGAGGAGAGAGTCGATGCGAAGCGGTCGTCTGAGTCGTGTGCGGGTGGGGTGCGCCGTCATCGCGTTCCTCGCAGGTGGATGCGGTGACGGGGGCGAAGGCCCGGGCGATGCGGGGGTGGAAGCGCGTGACGCGCAGGTCGCCCTCGACGCGGGCGGCGAGCCTGCCCTCGACGCGGGCGGCGAGCCTGCCGTCGATGCGGGCGGGGGGGAACAGGACGCGGGGACGGGCGGCGCCGACGCCGGCACGCCGGGGGCCGACGCAGGCATGATGACCGCGGCATCCGATCCCACGATGCCGGGTCCGTTCGCCGTCAGCGCGGCCACCACGGCGATGGTCATGCGGGGGACGCGCAGCACGCCGGTCACCGCCCACGTGCCCGCGGTGCCGGCGGGCACGCGCGTGCCGCTGGTCGTGTTCTTCCCTGGATTTCAGACGAATTCGTCGATGTACGCGATGCTGTGCGAGCGCGTCGCGTCGCACGGGTTCGTGGTCGTGCGGGCCGATCCCTCGGCGTCGTTCCTGACCATCGACCACACGGCGATGGCGATGGACGGCCAGGCGGTCATCGACTGGGCGCTCGGGCCTTCGAGCCCGCTCGCGTCGGTCGTCGATGCCGAGCGGGTCGCGGTGATGGGACACAGCCTCGGTGGCAAGGTCTCGACGATGGTGGCCTTCGCCGACCGTCGCGTGGACGCGCTGCTGCCGATCGATCCGGTGAACGGTGGCAATCCGTTCTCGGGGTACTCGATGAGCCTCCCCGACATCGTTCCCGACCAGGTGACGCCGCTGACGATCCCGGTGGGCTTCCTCGGCGAGACCACCAACGGCGCGGGCGGTGGGTTCATGCCCGCCTGCGCGCCGACGGACCAGAATTTCCAGACCTTCTACGCCGCAGCGACCGGCGCGCCGTGGGCCGCGCAGTTCGATTTCACCGGGGCTGATCACCTGGATTTCCTGGACGGAGCGGCGGGCGGACTCGCGGGTGGGGCGTGCCCGAACGGCACCGCCGATCAGGCGACCGTCGCAGCCGGCACGCGCACCCTCGCGGTGGCGTTCTTCCGGCGGCACCTGCGGAGCGAGACGTCGATGGACGCGTATCTGTTCGGGGCGAGCGTGCCGGCCGGGGTCGTGGTGATGCACCGCTGAGCCATCGCGGCGCGGGCCCCGGGCGTCCTCGGGGCCTGCCCGCCGTGCGTCACGGCAGGCGGTACGTGACCTCGGCGGCGACGTCGAGCGACACCGAGACCGAGTCGGGCAGGATCCAGAAGGTCGGCGCGACGAGGTCGAGCCCGACCTCGAGGTCCTGCGAGAACGCGTAGTTGAGGCCGGCCGCGAGCCGGATGACCGGGCCGTTGAACGGCAGGTATCCGGCGGCGACGCGGAGCGGCACCGAGAGGTCGAGCGCGGGGCTGAGGCGGATGCGCTGTTCGCCCTGGAGCAGCAGCAGGAGGTTGTCGGCGCGGCCGTTTCGACCATCGAGGTTCGCGTACCCGACGTAGGCGCCGATCATGAGGTCCCGGGTGATCCGGAAGTCGAGCCGCGCGCCGATCATATGGTTGTAGAAGAACCCCTGCGTCGTCCCGAAGCTGCCTTCGGTCTGCAGCGTGACCTGCCACCTTCGGAGGGGCGGCTGCGGGAGGCGCACCCCGATCGCGGCGGGGTGCGCGAGGTCGAGGCGGGGGCGCTCCCGGAAGCGCGCAGGGCCGGACGGCAAGAGGCGGAAGGGACCTGTCGCGGTGGCCGAGGGCAGGGCCACCGGAGGTGCTTGCTCCTGCCACGACGCAGCCGCCGGAAGGGCCTGTGCGACGAGGCGGTCGAGGACCTCGCGGAGCGCGTCCGAGCCGGCCGTGTCGTGCGCGAAGAACGGCCCCGTCCCGTCGAGGCTCGCGACCATCACGTCGATCACGTAGAGGCCGCCCGCGGCGTGGATGCGGGCGAAGAGACCGCGCTGAGATCGGGTCGCCCACGTCAGTCGCCACAGATCGGCGGGCGTGGGGGGATACGTCATGCGCAGGCGCTGCGCGGCGGCGACCCAGGTCGGATCGTCGACGAGGTCGTAGCCCATCGCGGAGGCGGTCCGGCGCACGCGGTCGCCCGCGATCCGGCCGACGACCGGGTCGATCCCGAAGGTCGCGATCTCCACCACGACCAGGCGACGCCGCGGCGTGGGCGCGGGCCCCGGAGCAGGTGCCTCGGTGTCGGTGCTCGCGTCGTCGGCGGTCGCGTCGCCGGCGGTCGCGTCGCCGGCGGTCGCCCCGTCGTCGGTCGCCGCGTCGTCGTCGGTCGCCGCGTCCCCCAGGCTCGGCGGCGCATCCACGGTGGGTTCGGACCCCGCCGTGCTCGGCCCCGCTTCGGCTCGGTCGACCGCGGGCGGCTGGGCTTCCACCTCGGGCGCCCAGCCTGCGCCGAGGCCCACGAGCACGAGGCCGAGGACGACCATCCAGTTTCGCTCCGCACGCACAGCCCGGTTGTACCAGGGCCCAGCGCGCCCGGCGAGACGCAGACCAGGGGCGTCCTCGGGCGGGGCTCCCTCGGTCGAGGATCCCCCGCGATCTTTCGCGGCCGTGCTCTACTCGGGGTCCACGGCCACGCCCCCGGAGAAGATTCGATGCCCCCACAGCCATGTCATGCCGGCGCCGGCTTTCCGCCCTCGACCGTTCGCTCGATCTCGAGCCTCGGCAGAGCGTCCGGCCGCGGGCTCGCCGCGTTCGCCGCAGGCCTGGTGCTCGCTGCGCTCGCCGTCCCCTCCTCGCTCGCCGCGCAGATCCGCACCGCGCGGCCCCGCATCTACATGACGCCGGAGTCCTTGACCGCGCTGCGCGGCGTCGCCCGCACCGACCCGGACATCAACCTCATCGCCGCGTACGTCGATCGACGACTCGCCGCGTCCGCGGCCGCCGCGACGGAGGCCACCCTTCGCAGCGACGAACCCGGCGTGGTGTGTCAGCCGACCTTCTTCGTCGCCGCCGTCCGGGGGGACGCGGGCTACGTCTCCGCGGCGCGCGCCCAGCTCTTGCTGCGCGCGTCCATCCCGGCCGACACCGGCTGGGACACCGGGACGCGCAACCGGTTGTTCTGCATGGCGCAGGGCTACGACTGGGTCCACGACCAGCTCACGGGGACCGAGCGGGCGACGATCCGCGACGCGATCGTCAGCCACGTCACCCGGATCGACACGTACATCCGCATGCCGGACTACGTCTCGGGGCATTCGCGCTGGGGCAACGCCACCGCCCTCGCCGCCGTGATCGCGCTCTTCGGGGACGACACGCGACTCGATGCGATCCGGCCGACGGTGCTGTCGAACTGGACGGCGTACAACGCGGTCCTCGCGGACATCGGTCGGGGCGGCGGTCACTCCATGGGATGGCAGTACGGGCCCTCCTATTCGGGGCCCGAGCCGGCGTTGATGTGGCGCTCGGCCTCCCTCACGGGCGAGGTGTGGAACGCCGATTTTCTCCGCGACACCGCGTACTTCCACATCTACGCGGCGAACGCAGCCGGCGAGTACCCGATGTCGGGCGACTGCTGGCAGGAGCAGATGAACAGCACGACCATCAACCAGATCGCGGTCGCCTCGGGGATCGCCGGGAACGGCCACGCCGAGACGTTCTTCGGCAGCATCCCGACGATGCTCGGAGGCCTGTGGGAGCCCTTCCGCGTGGTGCGCGCCATCACGCGCAACCGCGCGACCGTGGCGCGCCCGATCGAGGAGCTGCCGCTCACCCGCGTCTTCGAGGGTTCGGGCTTCGTCGTCTCGCGTGACGACTGGACGCGCGCCCGGGCCACGACGCTCGTCTTCAAGTCGAGCCCGTTCTACTCGCTCGGGCACCACCATCGAGACGAGGGATCGCTCGTCCTCGATTACCTCGGCGGCCTCCTCGTCGAGGGCGGCGAGTACGACTATTACGACAGCGATCATCACATGAACTTCTATACGCGGAGCGTCGCGCACAACACGCTCCTCGTGTCGTGGACGGGCGAACCGATGCGCGCGGGCGGCTACCTGAACGATGGCGGGCAGCGCATCCCCGTGAGCTGGAGCGACGAGCCGACGACGGTGGAGGCGCTCCATACGTCCGCGGCGCTCGGCGGACTTGCAGGCACCTCGGACGCCGGGGCGTGCGTGTGGGCGCGCGCCAACCTGGCGGCCGCGTACGACAGCCGGAAGCTCTCGGGGTACGTGCGGGACGTGCTCGAGGTGCGGCGCCCGGGTGGCGCGCTGCACCCGGCCCTGCTCGTCGTCGATCGCGCCACGCTGCCCGTCGCACGGGCGTCGTCCATCCACTGGCACTTCGCGCAGAACGTCAGCATCGCGGGCCAGCGGATCTCCGCCGAGAGCGCGGGCGGAGGGCGCCTGCGCTTGGAGGTGCTGAGGCCGAGCGCCCCCCGGCTCACGTCGTTCTCGGGGAGCGCGCGGTGGAACGTCGGCGGGGTCGCTCATCCGCCGGTCGCCAACGACAGCCGGACGACTCCTTACTGGGGACGCGTGGAGGTGTCGCCGGCCGCGCCGGTCCTCTCGCCGGAGTGGTCGACGCTGCTCCGGGTGGGGGACGCCGACCTGACGGGCGATCCGCAGGTGGCGGTGGACGTGGGTGGCACCGGCTGGATCGGCGCCCGCCTGGGCAACACGATCTTCGCGGTCGCATCCGAGCCGGTGACGCGCTTCGAACTCCCGTCCGGCGCAGCGCTCGCGGACGGCTGCATCGCGGGGCTCGCTCCGAACGCCGTGGTCTCCGTGGTGGTGGGCTCGGCTGGGCCCGTCCGACTCCGGGCAAACGGCGAGGGGGTCGTCGTCTACGATCCGAGGGCGGCGCTCGTGGAGACCGACGCCGGGATGGCGGCGGCGGATGGTGGCGCGTCGATGGACGCGGGCCCGATGGCAATGGATGCCGGCGGGGCGTCGGTGGATGCGGGCAGCGCGTCGATGGACGCGGGCCCGATGACGATGGATGCGGGCAGCGCGTCGATGGACGCGGCCCTGTTGGAGCCGGATGCGGGCGGCGCGTCGGTGGACGCGGCCCTGTTGGAGCCGGATGCGGGCGGCGCGTCGGTGGATGCGGCCCTGTTGGAGCCGGATGCGGGCGGCGCGTCGGTGGATGCCCAGGTGCCGCAGGGGATGGACGCGTCGACTCCGGACGGGGCGGCGAACTCGCCGGATGCATCCGACACGCCCCCCCAGGGCACCGCGGGCTGTGCGTGTCGCGCTGCGGGGGCGGGTCGGGGCCGTTCGGGTGACGCCTCGCTCGCGCTGGCTTGCGGACTCGTCATGGGCGTGGCGGCCCGCCGCCGTGGGCGCCGCCTCGTCGTGGGCGCGGCCCGAACGTCGGGCGACCGCGAGCGTCGCGGCAGGCCGGTCGAGGGCCGGCCCGGTCGGCCCCTCGAAGGCCATGCGCGACCACACACGCGGTAGGACGGCGCGCGTGCTTTCAACGTTTGCGCGGCGGCTCGTGTCGTGGGGGATCGTGCTGGGATGCGCGGGCGTCGGATGCACGGGTCCGGGATGGGAAGCGCCGCCTGCCGACGAAGCGTCCCCCGACGCGCCGCGCGAGGCGCCCGTGCGCCCTTCGAGCGGCGAGCCTCCGGAGTCGCCTCCGGGGCCGAGCACGTGGCCCCCGGAGGTCGAAGATCTCCAGGCGGGCCTCGCCGCGTTCGTGTCGGTCGAGGACTGCCTCGCCCGCCTTCGTACCCGCGCACCGGTGGAGGTCGCCGAGGGGCTCTCGGACCTCGGCTACGATGCGTTCTTCGAGGACGTGTGCCGCAGCTTCGGCGCGGTGCGCGACCGCGCACCGGATCGCTGCGACGAGCTCACCGTGAGCACCGCACGGCGCGGCTGCCGGCGCCGCTACGCGCTGCTCGAGGGCGTGCCGGACGCATGCCCGGAGGACCTCGCCATCGACGGCCGTGAGCCGCTCTGCCTCGCGTGGGCATCCCGCGACGCGGGACTCTGCCGGGCGGTCGCACGGGCCGAGCGCGGCGCGTGCGAGGCCGTGCTCGGACAGGACCCTGCGCGCTGCCGAGGACCCGACCGGGCGCGCTGCGAGGCGTGGGTCCGCAGGTACGGAGGCGCGGTCCGAGGCGCGTCTCGTGCGGGCACCGGCACGCGGGAGGAACCCTTCCTGCGGCTCGAGGTGTCGCGGGTCGATCCCTCCGGGGTCGAGGCCGCACCGCGATCCGTGGATCTCGAGACGATCGCGCGGGGCGTGTTGCTCTCGGCGGACGGGTGCCGATATCGCGTGGTGCTCGACGATCGCGGACCCCACGGCGCACAGCTGCCCTTCGGTCGCGAGGGCGCGCGGATCACGTTCTCTCTGCCCGAAGGGGGCGGCTCCGACCGCGTGCGCCTCGAGGGCGGCCTCGGGTCGGTCGAGCTCACCCTTCCCGACATCGGGCGGATCGGCGGTGGCGAGGGACGCATCACCGTCACGGCCTCGGAGCCCGTGCTCGGGGGCCGCCTCGAGGGGACGATCGAGGCGCGGCTCCCCACCGCACCGGGGGCTGTCCTCGTCCGCGGGACCTTCCGGACGTTCGTGCGCGATGTCGAGCCGCTGCCAGCGACCTGCGCGGGTGTTAGGATGCCCACTCCATGACCGTCCGTTCGATCCCGCTCGCCCTGCTGCTCGCCCTGGCCTCGCCGGCGTTCGCGCTCGCGCAAACGGTCGCCCCCGAGCGTCCACCGGAGGCGTGCGGGATGACCGACGCCTCCGCGCGCTTCGGGGGACTCGAGGTCGGCATGGAGGTGACGCTGCAGCGGCACCGCAGCGTCGGGGGCGACGAGAACTGGGACCCGGCGATGGCCCATTTCCTCGGGCGCGTCGCGCGGATCACGCGGCTGGCGAGCGTCGACGAGGCGGGATGCCCGGGCGTGCGGGTGGACCTCGACGGCGGGACTTGGTTCTGGCGGGCCCGGGATCTCGGCATCGGCACGGGCCCTCAGCTCCGTCCCGCGCGGACGGCGACCTCGGTGTCGGCGGGCGGCTTCCCGCAGCAGTGCCATCAGGACGAGGCCCGGCCGGAGTACGGTCCGGCCGCGCCGGGCGCGGAGGTCGTGCTCGGGCGGCACCGGGCCGTCGATGGCGACGACAACTGGGCGGCCGAGATGGAGCCCTTCGTCGGTCGCACGGCGCGTGTGGTGGACTTCGCCGGCGTCGATGGCGCCGGCTGTCCCGGCGTGCGGGTGGACCTCGACTCCCAGCAGTGGTTCTGGAGGGTGCGCGACCTCCGGCTCCCCTCGGCGCCTGGCGCTCCGCCGGTCGTCGGCGGCACGCCGCCTCCGGCGCGCACGGGCGTCACCCACGACCATGGGCGTCCCGCGGCGGTGATCGCACCCTCGGGTCCGACGGGCTCGGAGGGACTCTTCGGCCCGACCACCTCGGCCATCCCGCAAGCGTGCGGTTTCACGGATGCCACCGTCCAGTGGGGCCCCGTGGCCGTGGGGACCGCGGTGGTCCTCGGTCGGCACCGCGACGTCGGCGGCGAGACCAACTGGTCGGACGAGATGACGCCCTTCGTCGGCCGCACCGCCCACGTCACCGAGCTGATCGGCGTGGACGATCAAGGCTGCGCCGTGGCCCACATCGATGCCGACGGCGGCGCCTGGTTCTGGCGCGTCCGCGACATGCAGATCCCCTGAACACGACGTCGGCGCGCGGGTCCCGATCGCGCGCGGCCCGATCGCGCGCGGCCGTGGCGGAGGCCCGTACCCCTCGATACAGTGCGCCGCGATGCTGCCGCGCGAACTGCTCGGGAATTCCGTCACGCCGGATGGCGCGCCCATCACGCTGACCCGGGAGGGCGTCGCGCTCGTCGTGCGCGTGGCCCATGTGCCCTTGATGTCGAGCCGGGTGCACGGCTCCGAGGACGCCCTCGCGGCGCTGGGGTGCGCGGGGCTGCGGGCGCGTCCGGGCGCCCGGGTGCTCGTCGGCGGGCTCGGCATGGGGTTCACGCTGAGGGCGGCGCTCGACGCGCTCTCGCCCGATGCCGAGGTCGTGGTCGCCGAGCTGCT
The DNA here is from genome assembly GCA_903828805.1 of uncultured Sandaracinus sp. Taxonomy (GTDB): domain Bacteria; phylum Myxococcota_A; class Polyangia; order Polyangiales; family Sandaracinaceae; genus Sandaracinus. The sequence goes on from CAIKNO010000131.1 coordinate 9,911, forward strand.
CGCGACGATCGTCGAATGGAATCGCGGTCCGCTCGGGCCGCTCGCCGGTCATCCCCTCGACGATCCGCGCGCACGCCTCGTCGTCGGCGACGTCGGGGGCGTGCTCCGAAGCGGCCGCGCCGCGTTCGACGCGATCCTGCTCGACGTGGACAATGGTCCGGAGGCCTTCACGGTCGCGTCGAACGCATGGCTCTACGGCCGCGAGGGGCTCGCGAAGGTGCACGCGGCGCTGCGGCCCGGGGGCCGGGTGGTCGTGTGGTCGGCCATCGAGAGCGCGGTGTTCCGTCAGGCGTTGCGCGCCGCGGGCTTCGCGGTCGAGGTCGTGCCGGTGCGCGCCCGCGGAGCGGTCAAGAAGGGGTCTCGGCACTGGCTCTTCGTCGGCCGAAGGAGCGGCTGAGCAACGCGCTCAGAGGCCCTCGTCGTCGAGGCGGTGCTTGGGGTTCGAGGCGTCGAGCGAACGGCCGGCGAGGCGCTCCCTCCGCTCGCTGTAGCGGTCGGTCAACCACTCCACGCGATCTCGCGTCAGCCACGTGAACTTCACCAGCTCCTCCATCACGTCGACCACGCGATCCCGGTACGGCGAGTCCTTCATCGTCCCGTCCTCGTGGAACTCGTCGAAGGCCTTGGGGACCGAGCTCTGGTTGGGGATGGTGAACATGCGCATCCAGCGGCCGAGCAGGCGCAGGGTGTTGACCGCGTTGAACGACTGCGAGCCGCCGCTCACCTGCATCACCGCGAGCGTGCGCCCCTGGGTCGGACGCACCGCGCCGACGCTCAAGGGGATCCAATCGATCTGGGTCTTCATGACCCCGGTGATCTGTCCGTGCTGTTCGGGCGTGCTCCACACCTGACCCTCGCTCCAGAGCGAGAGCGCACGCAGCTCGACCACCTTCGGATGGGTGTCGGGCACGCTGCCGTACAGGGGCAATTCACGAGGGTCGTAGAAGCGCACCTCGCAGCCGAGCTCGACGAGGATGCGTCCGGCCTCCTCGGCGAGCAGCCGGCTGTACGAGCGTGCCCTCAGCGAACCATGGAGCATCAAGATCCGCGGCGGGTGCGTCGAGGGCTCCGGCCGAGGGTCGGGACGGCGCGCGCAGCGGGGCGGATGGCCAACCCCGACGCTCACGAGCGCCCCTCGCCGTCGACGAGCGCGTCCAGGCGGGGCAGGAGCGCGGCGAGGGTGTCGCGCGCACGCGCGCCGAACCGATGACGCGCGAGGGCCTCGGCGAGTTGGCTCCGCGCGGAGTTCGCGACGCAGAGAAAAAGGATCCCCGGGGGGCTGTCGCTCGACACGTTCCGTTCCTTTCGCCTCGGAGGCGCGCGAAGCGTACCCGATGCGCCGTGTCGGCACGGGGATGTCTCGGTGACGGGGCCAGGGCCGGACCGCCCGCACGGGGCTCCGACCTCGCGCGCGCGGCCAGGTGCTCCGGCGCATTCCGCCTGTGGTCCGATCCGTGGTAAATGCGCCCCGCCATGAGCCGCATCTACCGCTCCCTTCCCCCCGCTGGAACCCGCATCGGCCTCGCCTACTCGGGCGGCCTCGACACCCGCGCCGCCGTGGCGTGGATGTCGCGCCAAGGGCTCGACGTGTACGCCTACACCGCCGACCTCGCCCAGCCGGACGAGAAGGACCCGGCGGAGATCCCCCCGACCGCCCTCGCGCACGGCGCGCGCAAGGCGAGCCTGCTGGACTGCCGCGAGGCGATGGTCCGCGAGGGCCTCATCGCGATCCAGTGCGGTGCGTTCCACCTCGCCGTCGGCGGCAAGAAGTACTTCAACACCACGCCGCTCGGACGGGCGGTGACGACGACGGCGATCGTGCGCGCGATGCGCGAGGACGACGTGCACGTCTTCGGCGACGGCAGCACCCACAAGGGCAACGACATCCAGCGCTTCTTCCGGTACGGCATCCTCGTCAATCCGGAGCTGCGCATCTACAAGCCCTGGCTCGACCAGGCCTTCGTGACCGCGTTCGGCGGCCGCAAGGAGATGAGCGAGTACCTCGCGTCGATCGGCATGCCCTACAAGATGGGCACCGAGAAGGCGTACTCCACCGACGCGAACGTCCTCGGGGCCACGCACGAGGCCAAGGACCTCGAGCGCCTCGACTGCGCGATGACCATCGTGCAGCCGATCATGGGCGTTCCGCACTGGAAGTCCGACGTGAAGGTCGAGGCCGAGCGCGTCACGGTCGAATTCGAGGCGGGCCTGCCGGTCGCCCTCAACGGTCGGCGCTTCGGCTCGCACTTCGACCTCTTCGCGGAGTGCAACGCCATCGGAGGCCGGCACGGCCTCGGGATGAGCGACCAGATCGAGAACCGCGTCATCGAGGCCAAGAGCCGCGGCATCTACGAGGCGCCCGGCATGGCCCTGCTGCACCTCGTCTACGAGCGCCTCGTGTCCGCGATCCACAACGAGAACGCGACCGATCTCTACCTCACGATGGGTCGGCGCCTCGGTCGGCTGCTCTACGAGGGCAAGTGGTTCGACCCCGAAGCGATGATGCTGAAGGACTCCCTCACGCGGTGGATCGCGCCGGCGATCACCGGGCGCGTGTCGGTCGAGCTGCGCCGTGGCGACGACTACACCCTGCTCGAGACGCACGCGCCTTACATGGCGTACGACCCCGACAAGCTCTCGATGGAGAAGGTCGCGAGCGCGTTCACCCCGGAGGATCGCATCGGCGCCCTCGAGATGCAGAACCTGAGCGTCGGCGACAACCGCGCGCTGCTGCTGCACTGGATGGATGGTGTGCGTCGACTCGGCCCCGGCGAGGCCGCGCAGCTCACGTCGCTGCTCGGCTCCGGCGAGGGCTGAGCGGGTTGCGAATTCGGGTGCCCCGGCCGCCGCCGGGGCGGCTCAGAGCCCGCCGAAATCGACGCCCGTGAGCTCGACGCTCGCTGCCCACAGGCGGCGGGCGGCTTCGAGGTCGCGGGCCTTCCCGTTCGCGCCGACCTTCACCGGGGCGCCCGCCATCTCCAGCAAGCCGTCCGGTCCGAAGTAGTCGCCGCCGTGGGCCGAAGGATCCGTCGCGGCGCGGAGCGTGGGGAGGGCGCCTCGTTCGGCGGGCTGGGCCAGGAGTCGGTTTCCGAGATCCATGACCGCCGCGCCGATCCGGCTCTTCTCGAGGGCGGGGCCCTTGCCCTGCAGCTCGGTCGCCGAGTAGCCCGGGTGGCACGCGAGGGCCTCCACCCGAGGTCCGCTCGGCGTGCGCGCGGCCAGACGTCGATCGAGCTCGAAGGTGAAGAGCAGGTTCGCGAGCTTGCTCTGCCCGTAGGCGGCCCACTTCTCGTAGCGTCGCTCGCCCATGAGGTCGTCGAAGCGCATCGTGCCGAGGCGGTGCGCTTGCGAGGCCACGTTGACGACGCGCGCCGCTCCGCGTGCCTGGAGCGGAGCGAGGAGAAGGCCGGTCAGCGCGAAGTGCCCGAGGTGGTTGGTCCCGAGCTGCATCTCGAACCCGTCGGCCGTCAGCGCGCGCGGGATGGCCATCATGCCGGCGTTGTTCACCAGCGCGTCGAGCTGCGCATGCTCCTCGCCGAAGCGCGTGGCGAACGCACGGATGGAGGCGAGGCTCGCGAGGTCGAGCTTCATCTGCTTCACGGATGCCTCGGGCAACTCGGTCCGGATGAGGTCGACCGCCTGCTGGGCCTTGTCCTCGCTGCGGCATGCGAGCACGACGGCCGCGCCGCGCCGAGCGAGGACCCTCGCGGCCTGCAGACCGATCCCGCTGTTCGAACCCGTCACGACGAAGGTCTTGCCGTGGAGCGGGGGAATCTCCGTGTCTGTCCAGCGCGTCGCCATGGCGCGACTCTACACAGGTTCGGAGCGAACGCGCGCGTTCAGCGTGCCGTGGCGGGCAGCACGCGGGCGTCGCCCGGGCTGCGCACGACGAGCGTGTAGTCCCCGACCGCGACGTCGGGGGGCACGGCGACGCCCGTCTGGAAGAGGCCGTGGGGGCCGCTCACCGTCACGCCGAGCAGCCGCTCGCCGTCGCCGCGCTCGGGGGCGAGCAGGATCTCGATGCGCAGGCCCTCCACGCCGACGTCGTCGCTGCGCGCCGTGCCGGTGACGTGCAGCTCGCGGCCGCGCAAGACCCGCGTCGTCTCCATCGTGTCCAGGCGCAGCTCGAGCGGACCGCGCGGGGCGCGGTGCGGGCCCGCCGCGGGGGCCGACGCGAACGACGAGGGCGGGCCGGAGGACGCGTCGGACTCGCCTTCGGAGGTCGCGGTCCCTTCGCTCCCCGTGGTGCCTTCGGGCCCCTCGGCGCCATCCCCAGGGGCCGCGGCGCCTGCCGACGACGGTCCCTCGGGGGGGGCCTCGCTCGTGCGGCGTTGCTGGGTCTGGGCGCGAACGTAGGGTTCGGGGCGCGGCAGGGGATCGGGCACGCTGGGCTGGTAGGCGGGGCGGCCCTCGGTGCGCTGCGGCGCGAGCGCGCCCGCGGCGCCCCCCAGATCGATGCGAAGCCAGCCGCGGTTCTCGGGCAGGTGCACCTCGACCCACGCGTGGGCTTCGTTCTGGACGAAGCGCGCCATCATCCCGAGCGCCTGCGCCGTGAGCACGAACGCGTAGGCACGGTGGCGGCAGATGCCGCGCATCCCCGTGGCCAGGTCCCAGTACACGTCCCCGGTGTCCGTCGGCGGCTCGCGGCTCTCCTCGAAGCTGCGGAAATGCTCCACGAGCCGGTCGAGGGCGACGTGGAACGGCGTGTCGCGCCGCACCGCGAGGCGGCTCGCCGCGAAGTCGAGCGCCCGTCGCTCGAGGCGGGCAGGAAGGACGGGGACCTCGGAGATCAGCGCATCGGCGCGGGCGCGCTCCGGGATGGCGGTCCCGAAGTACGTGCGGGGTGCGTCGGTCAGGAACACCACGCGCACCGCACCCGCAGGCGTGCCGTCGAGCTCCGCGCCCTCGGGCGCGCGGTCGAGCACCGCGAGGAAGTTCGCGGCGCCATCGCGCTCGAGGTGCAGCTCGGTCGGGGGCTCCGTGCGCAGGGTGAGGATCCGCGACTCGGGCGAGACCGACGGGAAGGGCACCACGCGGCCCCCTCGGAAGTCGAGCACGACGCTGCCCCAGAAGCGGTCGCGCGGGCGGCCGTCGGGGGACGGCGCCTGCGCCCCTTCGACCTCGACCCGTGTGGCGGGACCCCGGTCGGCGAGCGAGAGCACCGGCGTGTTCCCGTCGAGCGTGACGCCGTCGAGGGCGGTCACGCGCTTGAACGGAGTGATGGTCGGCGTGAACACCTCGAAGTACCGGATCTCGCCCTCGAGCGAGGTGACCCGGTCGGGTCGGAAGACGGGCGACCTGCGCCCCGGCTCCTCCGTCGCCGCGCCGTCTCCAGGGGCCGCGTGCATCGCCCGCTCGTCGCCGCGCAGGGCGCCGCCGCTGGGCGGCTCGATCACCTCCCCGTGGTACACGAGCGCGGCGGGTTCCTCGCCGCCCGACGAGACGAGCGACATGCCCTCGTCGGCCACGCCCGGAACGTATTCGTGCAGGATCGGCCCATCCGCCCGCGCGACGAGCGCCCACCCGAGCACGAGCGACGCGGTGGCGGTCGCGCTCCGGAGCGAAGGTCGTGTTCGGACGGCGCCCATCACCGCACGGCGCCTCAGGCCGGTCGCCCCGGCCTGCCGAAGTCGTCGCCGTTCGAAGCGCGCACCGAACGCAGAATCGTCCGGGGGGCGGTCATGACGGGCCCCCGACCATGCCCGACGGGTCGCGGGTCTCGGTGGCCTCTTCCTGGGCGGCCAGGTAGTCGCTCCGCAGCGCGGCGCAGGCCTCGGCCGTGGCCTCGAAGAGCTGCAGCGACATCGCATGCGCGGCCTCGACGGTCCGGAGATCGCGGCTCCGGTGCATGACGTCGTAGATGCGCGGCTGGAGGTACGCGCTGAGCTCGGGCAGGGTGCGGACCCGCTCGCGCAGCGTGTTCTCCGCGCGCTTCAGCACGCCGGGGCTCGCCCCGCGCCGGAACATCTTCACGCACTGCTTCGCATCGCGGATCGTCTGCTCGAGGTGGCGCAGGCGTTCCTCGACGGTGGCCCGCACGTGCGCACGCCGCGCGCTCCCGTCGAGCACGTCGACGATGTCCGCGAAGCGCGCCTCCACGTCGACGGGGTCGACGAGCTCCTCGAGCACCGACGCCAGCGTCAGGTGGTCCATGCCTTCGATGTACGCTCCGCCCTCGGTGCAGTTCTGGAAGCGCACGCCGGGGGTCTCGCGCACGAAGTGCTCGAACCACAGACGGCACATGTCGAACTGCTGCGACGTGGGCAGCATCTCGCCGTTCAGCCCCCGCACGTGGGTCAAGGGGACCAGCGTCGTTCCTTCGACCGCGTAGCCCTCGCCGTTGGGCCCCATGCGGAACGGGCCGTTCTCGTCGAGGCTCCCCTCGGCGTAGAGCCGGCCGCCGCTGTAGGCGAGGTCCTGGCCGACCAGGATGATCCGCTCCGCACCCCAGCGGACGCCGAGCGCGGTCGCGGCGTGGGCGACCGTGCCGCCGGCCCGCACCGCGACGATGTCGAGGCCGAGCTCCGTCATCCACGACTCGACCCCGGTGTTGGCCGTGAGCGACATCGTGCGGCGCGCGCTGGGAATCCGGAAGAGGCTCTCGTGCACCGACACGCCGAGCAGCACCGCCGAGAGGCCCGACAGGTCGAGGCCCTCGAAGTGGCGGCAGATGTCCTCCTGCGAGTCGACCGTCACGACGAGATCGGGCGTGACCCCCACCCGCAGCATCGCGTGCAGTGCGTGGCTCACCGCGATGAGCACGGCCTTGCCCTTCAGCGCGGGCAGCAGGTGCACGTTCTTCGCGAGGGAGGGCCCGGGGCACACGACCACCCAGGCCTTCCCCGAGAACTCCCCGTCCAGCGCGGCGACGCTCGGGGCGGCGGCGATCTTGTGGACGTTGCGCACGGCCTGGCTGGTCCACTGGGCGGAGAAGCGCCCCACGGTGGCCTGGTCCATGTACATCCGACGCACCGTGATCGTGAGGCGCTCCTTGAGCGCTTCGACGTCGATCTCGTCCGACGACGTGGCCGGGAGCGCCATGTAGGCGACCCGCTCGGGCAGCGGCCGCTCGAGCATCGCGCAGACGCGCTCGGCCGCGTCGATGGTGGAGGCGAAGAGCACGCCGGCGGGCAGGCGCCGGCCCGCGATGGCGTCGAGGGGTGCGACCAGGAGCACGCGCACGAAGCCGCGCTGCTTCAGGGGCTCGAGGTACGCCACGCCCTGCGCGCCGACGACGACCAGCAGATCCGAATCGGCGTCCCAGGTGCGGGGAACGGCGCGGTCGATCGCGCTCTGCAGCGACTCCTCGGAGGACGCCCCCGCCGCGGCCGGGGCGAGGTGCGGCTCGAGGCGTGCGTCGGCGGCGGTCACACGGGCCAGCTCGCGGCGCAGCGCCTGGACGACGGGCGGAGCCGCCGCCGCCGCGGCCGGGCCGAAGCC
>CAIKNO010000132.1 GCA_903828805.1 uncultured Sandaracinus sp.
ATCGCGACCAGGGCCGCGAGCCCCGCGAGGGCCAGGAGCGCGCCAGCAGGGCTCGAGCCCGCCGCGCGCCCGGGGCTCCGCGAGGCGGGGGCGAGGCGGCTCGCGAGGCGGCTCGCGGCCTCGGCGTAGCTCGCCCGGGTGAAGTGCGCCGCGTCGGTGTGGGCGAGCCCCGCGAAGAGTTGTCGTCCCTCAACAACTTGCACGCCAGCTCGCCCCGCGAGAGTCCTCGCGATAGCCGCCGCGGTCGCAGCTCGCGCTAGGTCGAGGTCGCCCCCGGGCTCGCGCGCACCGGGAGGGGTGATCCAAACCAACTCCGCGCCGGTCGCGAGCGTGCGCTGCGCTAGCTCGAGCCAGCTATCCTCCGCGAGCCCGTCGTTCCCGCCCGCCGTCACGATCACAACGTCGGGCGCGACGGCCAGAGCTGGCGCGAGGTGACGCAGGAGCGTCCTCGTGTCGGCTCCGCGGTAGTACGCCCAGGGCTCGACGGGCGTCCAGCCAATGCCCCGCAGGGGCTCGCGGAGGTGCGGGATGAGCCCCTCGGCCTGGGAGTCGCCCAGGACGACAACGCGCGTCACAGCACCCCGGGCAGCTCGAGCTGCGCCTGGGGCCGACGCGACGGCTGCGCCAGGACGCGAACTGCATCCGTTGCCCGCTCGCGCGAGTTGGCTGCGTGTTCGCCCACGTCCGTCCAGAAGTTGCGCTCGCTGTCCGTGCCCGCAAACGCGATGCGACGACGCGCCACGTCACGCAGCTCGGTCGCCTTCGCCGCGACAGCCGCCAGAGCCTCGAGGCGGGTTGTCTGCGGTCGCTGTTGTCGGAGAGCGATCAACGCACCGTCAATCGCATTGCGCGCCCACTCGTGCCCTCGGCTCATGCCCGCCTCCTCGACGCCCACCATAGCCCCGCGGCACCGAGAGCGACAAGGACAAGGCCAGCCCCGCCGGTCGCGGCGACAGCCGCCCCGCCCGTGCCGCCGACGCGGACGAAGCCCGCCGGCCAGCTCGAGGTCCTCGAGGTCGTCGCGTGCCAGTTCTGCCGCTCGGACGGGTTGCCGGCGGGGAACTTGCCCACGACCTCGAGGCACGCGTCGGAGCCCTCGCGAGCCTGACACCGGACGACCTGGGGGCCGACCGCGAAGTGAACCGCGCGCGGGACGTTGTTGGGCACCTCGCCTCGAGCCCACCCGGTTACAAACGACAGCGCCTCTGCGCTCGGCGGGCTCGCGATGCGACGGGCTCGGCGCGCCTGGGCCGCGTCGGAGCAGTCGAGCGGGTGCGCGGCCACGTCCGCGGGCGAGCAGGGGTTGTACCGCGGGTTGATGGGAGACGAGTACGCCTGGAGCATCGAGCGGAACGTCGGGAAGCGGTCGCCGCGCAGGAGCGCGAACCGCTGCGCCATTGTCCACAGCACAGCCCCCGGGTCGCCGCCCTCGCCCTCGATCATACGCGCGGCCCACTCGAGGTCCTCGGGGGTCAGCGTGTACGTCCAGCGAGGTGTGGCGATAGTGCTCACATGAGCCCCTTGTCCGCGAACGAGAAGAACTCCGTCGTTCCGGGGGCGAGGATGAGGTGGTCCACCAGTTGGACGCCGACGAGCTTGGCTCCCTCTTTCACCTTGCGGGTGATCACGAGGTCCTCCTGCGACGGTGTGAGCCGTCCAGACGGATGGTTGTGGACGAGCATCATCGCCGAGGACGGCAGCAAGAGCGCGGGGCGAAGGACGACAGCCGGCTCCACGATGCTCGCGGCGAGCCCGCCGACGTGCGCGATAGCGAAGCCGACCGGAGACATATCCGACGCCAGCAGCACGACGCCCACGACCTCTTGAAGGGCCATGCGGGGGCCGATGAACTGACGGGCGATCTCAGCAGCCCCGTCCGAGTTTCGGATCGGAGGCATAGGCGAAACGCCACCAGCTCGATGCGCGCACACGTCCACCAGCAGCCACTTGAAGTTGGCCTGGACGCTCGCGCACGCAGTCCGCGCGCGGACCCGCTTGGACGGCTCGACCTCGGAGAGGAACAGCTTCTCCTCGATCGGCTTGTACGTGACCGTCACAGCGTCTCCTCGGGCAGCGGGTTCTTGCGCGGACGACCCCGCTTGCGCTTGACGAAGAACGTCTTGCCGTCCTTCTGCACCATATCGACGCCCTCGGGCATCGACTTGACGGGCTCCTCGGGCTCCTCGGTGGACAGCGCACCGAGAACGCCCAGCGCAGCGGCGAGGCTCTCTTCGTCGTCGGAGGGTGGCGCGGCGGGCTCCGCGGGCGGCTCCGCAAGCTCGGGGAACCCGGGAGGCGGGGACGAGACGGGCTGCGACAGCCAGCCGATCAGCTTGTACGCGAGAGGATACGCGGGCCCCGCGGCCCACAGCACCTCGAGGTCGTGCGCGGCGAGCCCCGCGACGAGCGTCGTGGCGGCAACCATCCACCACGACAGGCACACGTCGCACGCCCAGGGACGCTTGCCCTCGAGCACGAGCTTCTCGACCGCGGACAGGGCCCGCACGACGATCGCAACGCCTGGGGCGGTTGACCCGATCACAACCGACCAAGCAAGAAGGTGCCAGGGGTCCACGTTCACCTCAGACCGCGCACGTCGGCGCGTTCGGCCGCGAACACATACGCGAGACGAAGTCCGCGTCGAGCGCACGCGCGAGCGCGAGTGCCTTGCGACCCGTGTCCTGCATCGAGGACTGCATCGCCTCTGCGCTCTGCTGCACGGGGAGCGGCATACGCTTGCCGGCCTTCTCGAGCGAGGCTGCGCTCTGCTGCGCGAGGACGAAGGTGCCGTAGAATTTCCGCGACAGGAAGCGCCGGTTGGGCACAGTCGCCGGGTCGAGCGGAGCCGGCGGCACGGGCTCGTCGTCTCCGAGGCCCGCGAACGACGAAGTCCCCCGGGTAGCGAACCAAAGCCCGCCACCGAGCAGCAACAGAATAACGACGTTCTTGTCCACGGTCACCTCGAGCGCAAAGCGTACACGGCGAACAGGACCGCGGCACCCACGATCGCGAGGCCCATGCTGCTGCCTGTGTTGCTGTCGTCGGGGCTCTTGCCACCGCCGCTGCTTCCCCCGCTGTCGTTGTCGGTGCGCGTGCCCGTGCCGGTGCCGGTGCCCGTGCCGGTGCCCGTGCCGGTGCCGGTGCGCGTGCCCGTGCCGGTGCCTGTGTCCCGCTCATAGGGCAGCAGAAACCTGCCGCTGTCGAGAAGCATCGCGGACAGCTCTCTCACAGCCGTTTGCAGTTTCTGTGAGATCTGAGCGTCCGTCAGGACAGACGCGTCGGGCTGGATGCGAACCCAGAACTTGCCCTCTTGCGCCCCCGTACCGACTCCCACGTCGGCGCGGACGACCCTCGGCGTGTTGATGGGTACTTCAAGAATCGTGAAGAGACGCTCGAGGATTACGCCGAGGCGAGACGGCACAAAGACCCGCATCGACTCTGTCGTCCAAGTCCTGTCGGGGAGTCGCGTCGGGCTGTAGGTCTTGAACACAGCATCGCGCGACACTCCGATCTCAGTTGTGATCAGACCAGACGCGGTGCGATTGAAAGGAACGGGCATAGGTCACCTCGAGCGAAGGGCATACACGGCGAACAGGGCCGCGGCACCCACGATCGCGAGGCCCGCGCCACCGCCGCTCGTGCCGCCTTCGCCACCCTGGGGGGTCTGCTTCGACGCATAGTCGGGTGGCTCCACGTCCTGGCCTACCGTGCTCGTGCCGTACTTGTTGTACGCACCCTGCTTCTCGACGGGGTCCTTGTAGCCCGGGGCCACAGCGCCGAGCGTGCCGCGGCGATACGCGCACATGGGGCACGGGCACGACGGCCCGCCGAGACAGGTGAACGTGCCCATGCCGGCGAGGCCGGCGAGGCCGGCGACAGCCCCGTCGCAGTCGGACGCGCCCCCTCGCACAGCCAACAGCCGGCCTCCGACGAGGCGCTCGGCCTCCTGGCGGTTGTCGGTCCATTCGTACCCGAGGCCGCGCCACAGGACCGCCGGGTCGATGGTGTCCCGGTCGTAGCTCGAGGGGTAGTTGCGGCGACGGACCTCGAAGTGGAGGTGCGCGCCCATGCCGCGGAACTGACCGTTCGTCGTGTTGCCGACGTATCCGATCAGGTCGCCCTTCCGCACCGCTTGCCCCACGACGAGCGCGCTCGGGGCGCGCATATGGTTGTAGCTGGTGAAGAACGGTGTCGGCAGACCCGGAACAGTCACGTCGTGCCGTAGCGCGACCATGTTCCCGAAGCCGCTCGTGCCCCGGGGCTGCGCGTCTGTCGCGGTCCACGACACGACACCGTCGATGGGCGCGATGATAGGCGTGCCCGAACCGGCCTTGAAGTCGAAGCCGGCATGGAGCTGGTCCATGCGCGTGCGGCTTCGGTTCCAGCCCACCCCGAAACCGCGCCCGATCTCGGTCGCGTGCTGGTTGACAGGCGGGATAGCGCAATAGCGGGTCATGTTCTCACCGTCGCCGCCCGCGGCCAGGACGGAAGAAGATCTTGCCGTTCTGCGCAAAGCTGTAGTGCTTCGTTCTGCTCACGATGATATGGTCGATCAGACGGAGGCCGAGAAGACGAGACGCCTGGAGCAGCAGAGCCGTCGTCTGTAGGTCGGGCTGGCTCGGGCGCACGTCGTCG
>CAIKNO010000133.1 GCA_903828805.1 uncultured Sandaracinus sp.
GACTGCGCCGAACGCGCCGGTCGCCGCTGGCTCCATCTCCGTGCTTCCGTACGGCGGCGGCGTTCAGAGCTTGGCCGTCAAGAATGGACTTCTTGTCGCGGCAATCTCCGCGGTGACCACCACGGATCCGGGCAAGGCCGTGTTCTTCCGAGCGGATGGCTCGTTCGTGGCGTCCCTGCAGGTCGGCGCACTGCCCGACATGATCTGCTTCACGCCGGACGGAAGTCATGTGATCACCGCCAACGAGGGCGAGCCCAACGCGACCTACACCGTTGATCCCGAGGGATCCATCAGCGTGATCGACGTCAGCGGCAAGACCATCACGCAGGCGAACGTGACGACGCTCGGGTTCAACGGGCTCGCAGCCGGGGTGATCGATCCGTCGATCGTGCCGTTTGGATACGGCAGCCCGAGCATCGGACAGGACCTCGAGCCTGAGTACGTCGCCGTGAGCGCCGACAGCTCGACGGCTTGGGTCACGCTCCAGGAGCACAGCGCGGTGGCCGTGGTCGACCTCGCCACCAAGTCCATCACCAGCGTCCGTCCGCTCGGCTACAAGGACCATGGCCGCGGCACGCCGAGCCTCACGACGGCAACCCTGCAGAATCCCCCCGTCATCGGCACGACCGCTGCGGGCCAGGACATCCTGCTCGGCGGCTTCAGCGGCCTCTGGGTTGACTCGGTCGATGCAACGACGGGCGTGATCACGTTCTGGGCCAACACTGATCGCGGTCCGAATCTCGATCCGGTCAACGTCGACGCGGATGCGGCGCTCGAGCGTCCGTTCGCGCTGCCGAACTTCCAGCCGCGCATCTGCACGTTCACCTACAACCCGACGACGAACGCGCTCGCGCTCACGGGGCAGATCCTGCTTCGCAAGCCCGATGGCACGCCGATGACCGGCCTCCCCAACGTGCACGCGCTCGGCGCGGGCCTCGCCTACTCGGACGAGCAGCCGTGCGATCTCTTCGGCAACGCGCTTGCGCTTGATCCGCTCGGCGGCGACCTCGAGGGTCTCGTGCGCACCGCGGACGGCAGCATCTGGATGTGCGACGAGTACCGTCCCGCCCTCTACAAGTTCGACGCGACCGGCCTCATGCTCTCGCGGTTCGTGCCCGTCGGGTCGAACTCGTACGGCGTGGACCTCGGCACCGAGGCGTTCCCCGCCGTGTACGCGCAGCGCCGTGACAACCGAGGATTCGAGGCGATCGCTGCGTGGAACAGCGACGTCTACTGCTTCGTGCAGAGCCCGCTCGACAACCCCGACGTCGCGAACGACGCGAACTCGAAGGCGTCGCGCCTCGTGCGCATCGCGAAGTTCAACACGCTCACCAACGCGGTCGTGGCCGAGTACGTCTATCTGCTCGAGGGCGGCGCCAGCGACAAGCTCGGCGACGCGTGCGCGTTCGCGCCTGGCAAGTTCCTCGTCGTCGAGCGCGACAGCACCACGGGCTCGAGCTCGCTGAAGAAGATCTTCGAGGTCAATCTCGCGGGCGCGACCGACATCTCCACGCTCGCGCCTTCGGTGGTCGGACCCGGTGGAACCCTCGAGCGGATGACTCCCGCGCAGCTCGCCGCGGCGGGCATCGTGCCTGTCTCCAAGTCCGTCTTCGTGGACATCGCGGCGACCGGCTACGCGAACTCCATCGAGAAGGTAGAGGGCATCGCGATGCGCGACCCGTCGACGGTCTTCATCATCAATGACAACGACTTCCGCATGCCGCTGACGTTCGACATCGCGACGGGAACGTTCCGCGCGAATCCGGCTGCCGTGGAGACGACGCTCGGGATGATCACGTTCTCAGGCAATGGGCTCGACCCGAGCGATCAGGACGGTTCGAACTCGATCCGCGCATGGCCTGTGCAGGGCGCGTACATGCCCGACGGCATCACGTCGTTCAGCGCCGCGGGTGCGAACTACTACATCACCGCCAACGAAGGCGACCAGCGCGTGTGGGGTCCCTTCGACGACCAGACGACGGTGAGCGCGGTGACGCTCGATCCGCAGGTCTTCCCCGACCGGACCTGGCTGAAGAACAACGCGCGACTCGGCCGGCTTCAGATCCGCAAGAGCCTGGGCGATCTCGACGGCGACGGCGACTACGACCGGATCGTGTCGTACGGCGGCCGCAGCTTCACCATCTGGAACGCGGCGGGTCAGCGCGTGTGGGATTCGGGCGACTTCATCGAGCAGCACACCGCGTCGGTGTATCCGAGCTACTTCAACGCCAGCCATACGAACAACACGCGTGACAACCGCAGCCGCGCGAAGGGCCCCGAGCCCGAGGGCGTCACCACTGGCGTGATCGGTGGAAAGCGCTACATGTTCGGCCTGCTCGAGCGCATTGGCGGAATCATGGCGTGGTCGATCGACAACCCCGGAGCGCCGGTGTTCCAGGGGTACATCAACATGCGCAACTTCGCGGCGGCGACCAACACCGCGGGTGCGGGAGACCTCGGACCCGAGGGCATCCAGTTCGTGTCCGCGGCTGATTCGCCGAATGGCAAGCCGCTGATCCTGCTCGCGAACGAGATCAGCGGCAC